>NZ_MRYC01000003.1:0-205781 GCF_001921765.1 Psychrobacter sp. C 20.9
CTCTAATTTCATTCGGATTAGGTTTTCCTCCGAAGGGCAGTCCATCTTCGATATTTTAAAAGTTGTTTTATTCATAGCTACATTTATCCGGGTGGTGGTTCAAAAAGTAGGCTGGAAAAAAACAGGCTGAGAAATTGATAAATAGTGAAATGCAAATGACACTATACATCAAATGCCCAGCCTGTCTAAGTGACAATATAAAGAAAAATGGTTTCAAAAGCTATACCCCAAGGGAACCAACCATTTAACCCTTCAAACCTATTAACAGACCATTTAAAACAGACCGCTATCATGGAACCACTTATAACAGACTAGCGAAACCAGCAGACCTTGTTAAGCTTTTCTATTGTCCAGCCTGTGAGTAACAATACTCGCAGGCTACAGTATCAGCGATAAACGGTTCTATAAAAAGTATCGCGCTCAAGTACTTTACTTAACCAAACACTCGCCACAATATCCAAAATATACCCATCATCAAGACAGCGATGACGAGTAATCGTTTTAGCCAATAAGGGAGCAAAGGTTTCTTATAACCCAAGTCATTCAGCTGACCATCGACACCATCTTGCAAGCTCTTAAATCCTTGGCTTTGCTTGGTGGTTTTGACACGATTTTTTACCAATGGTCCAGGCCCGTCATCGATCTCTTGCTCTCTATCGAAGCTAATGGCCTGATTGGGGATACCTTGTTTGCTAGCGATGGTATTGAGCTTTTGCTGTTGTTTTACCTTTAGTGCTGTCTCATAGGCATCAATCCTAGTTTTGGCTTCATCCATACTGATGTTTTCGTCTGCCGCCAACGTTTTGATGGCCATTACCAAGTTGTTTTTTTCGACCATCATGATGACGTCTTTTGGCAACTTGGTATTGACCGGCTTTTTGCTAGGGTCGGGGTTAAACATGGCTGTCCTTATTACGGCGTATGCGTGTGAATGAGTAATAGGGTTTATTATAACCATTTTACACAAGCGATATTCAAGCAAAAAAATACCGCGATCACATTGCGATCGCGGTATTTTGGTATTTATCTATGATTAGCATTTATGCCAATTTTAATAAATTATAGGTCTTTCCAGCGTTGGATAGATTCTTTGATGACTTCTTTGGCTTCGCTCACATCACCCCAAGATTCAACCACAGTAGTGCCCGCTTTTTTCAGGTCTTTATAGTGGCTGAAATGGAACTCTAGTTGGTTGATTAACTGCTTTGGTAGGTCTTCTAGGCTGTTGTAAGCATTACCTGTGTCACGGTCGTCAGCAGGTACGACAACGATTTTGTCATCGACTTCGCCATCATCAACAAACTTCATGACACCGATGACTTTGGCCTTTAAAAAGATGCCAGTCGGTAGTGGCTGCTCAGTCAAAATCAATGCATCTAGCTCATCACCATCTTCGTCAAGCGTTTGCGGGATGAAACCATAGTTACATGGCTTAGCAAAAATCTGTGGATCAATACGATCAAGCTCAAATACGGCCAATTCGCGATTCCACTCAATTTTATGGCTGCTACCAGCTGGGATCTCTACTACTACGTTGATGATACCGCCGTCTACGTCGCCTGCGTCCAAAATTTTATTAAAATCTGCCATGAAATACTCCAATTTGCTTTTGTTTTAGAGGTTTGAATGATTGATTTAGCTAGGGATACTGCAAAATTTTTACCGCACCCGATTTGTACTGGGTGCGATTATAACAAGTTTGGTCTAAATTTTCTCTTAATGCTTAAGTCTAAGCGTGCAAGATATTATGCAAAAAAAGATTATGCAAAAATGGACTCAAAACTCACTTTGGCGCTATTGCTCGTAATTCAATCAGTCCAGCATGACGCTTGGCGATATTATCGATAAGTTTTTGAGTAACTATCTTGTAGTTTAATGCGTCGCTGATTTGTTGAGTCGTTTGTGTTTCTGACTCTTTTTGCTCCGAATCTGTCTGCATTGCCACAAAATCAGACAAGCGCAACATCTGCATCCCCGCATAACCGCAAGGATTGATAGCATTAAATGCTGACAAATCACAGTCTAAGTTAATTGCGATACCATGATAGCTAAAGCCATGCTTAATCTTGAAACCCAACGACGCTATTTTTCCAAGCATAATCTTATTATCAGGAGATGGGTCATCTAGCGAGTGGCTATTAGCATTGCTACTGTCATCCGCTACAGTGGGGTCAGAATACATATAAACGCCAGGTGCATCACGGCGGGCATGGGCACTGATATTGTCACGACTAGATGGCGAGCTATGCAGACAGTCATTAACGACGTCTTCGATCGCTTGTTCAGCATGGGAGACCAGATGGCGTACACTCCAGCCCAAACTGTTTAAGTCAAACAACCAGTAAAGTACCAGCTGTCCGTGACCATGCCAAGTTACCTGACCACCGCGGTCGGTCTTGATGATAGGCGTGTCGGTGCGCTGCAATATGTGTTCTTCTTTGCCTGCTTGTCCAAGCGTATAAACATCGTTGTGATCAACGATCCATAACTCATCAGGCGTGCGCAGTCCTTGCTGTTTTTTTAGATCGATACGTTCGAGAGTACGTGACAGCATGGCATCGAGAGTGGGAACATAATCGGCTGCTGACAGAGATTTACTGATCAGCATGTCATTGAGCGGTTGTGTGTCGTTTTGCATGAGCGTGTCTGTCTTATGATTGTCCAGTGTAAAGGCGGAGGATGCCGATGGCTAGTGTAGCAGTTTTGGCAGGTATCGCTCAAAGATTATATGCTATCACGCAGTCTAAAAGACAGTTAAATACTAAGGGTGAAAAGTCATGAAGGATCCATAAAAATATTTATATATCATTGAGTTAGCTGATAGGTAGACAACACTAGTACAGACGCACTAGTCAACCAAAGAAGCTGTTCATTGCGCAGTCAATGCGCTACATTAAAGTTTGATAAGCAAAACCGAATAAAATGTACGGTCAGGGCATATAACGGATGCGCGCGTCTGACTAACAAAGTAACACCATAATTCAATAAACATAGTGACCATGTGACATCATATGAGCACGACAAGGAAGATAAATGACAGATAGCAACCAACACGCCCATGAGCAGGCACCAACCGATGCAGGTTTTGCGCTGCAGCGTATGCCTGAAGCGTTGAGTACCGCAAAAACCATCGATGAGATGAAATCTCAATTCTCACGCCTGCAAACATTGAGCCGTACGCGGCCGATCAATGACTGGGGCACTCGTGAGACTCAGCTAGATAATTTAGAAGTGATGTTGAGCGACAATCAAGAAAGCTTTGCAAAAGCAATCAGCGCAGACTTTGGATATCGTAGCCAATCAGAGACTCAGTTTGCCGAGCTGTTCCCGAGCTTCACTGGTATTAGTCATGCCAAAAAGCACGGCAAAAAATGGATGAAAACGTATCGTGCGCCTATTTCACCTCTATATATGCCCGCTCACAACGAGATTCAGCCGCAGCCATTGGGGGTGGTCGGTATCATGGTGCCTTGGAATTATCCTTTATTTTTGGCAATTGGTCCGATGATTGATGCAATCACCGCGGGCAACCGAATCATGGTCAAAATGAGCGAAGCTGCGCCGCAGTTTGCTCAGACATTTGCTGATGCCATTTCTCGTTATTTTTCGCCAGATATGATCTGTGTGGTACTGGGCGAGGTTGATATTGCTGCTGCCTTTAGTGAGTTACCATTTGACCACTTGCTATACACGGGTTCGACTGCTGTAGGCAAAAAGGTAATGGCTGCCGCTGCGCCTAACTTGACACCAGTGACCCTTGAGCTGGGTGGTAAGTCACCAGTGATTGTATTGGATGATGCCAATCTAGAGTCGGTGGTCAACCGTGTCATGATGGGTAAAACACTAAATGCAGGTCAGACTTGTATTGCCCCAGATTATGTATTGGTTCAACGTCAATATCATGACCAGTTTATTCATTTGGCAAAAGAGTGGATGGCCAAGCACTATCCCAATATCGAAAACAATCCAGACTATTCACGCATTATCAATGGTGAGCAGTTTAAACGGGTCAAGGGTTACCTAGACGCGCTAACAGGTGTTGAGATACACGCACTGACTGCAGTTGAGCCCAATATCGAAACCCGTCTAATGCCACCTGTGATTGTGAGCGAGCCTGCGCCTGATAGCGATCTGATGCAAAACGAGATTTTTGCTCCGATTTTGCCATTGGTGCATTATGAGACATTGGATGATGCGATTTCTTTCGTCAACGCGCGTCCACGTCCATTAGCGCTATATGTCTTTAGCGACAACCACAGCTATATCGAAAATGTGCGCAATCATACCGTCTCTGGTGGTCTATGTATCAATGAAGTGATCATGCATGTCGCCCAGCATGACTTACCGTTTGGTGGGGTCGGTGACTCTGGTACAGGCGCATACCATGGCAAAGCAGGCTTTGAGCGCTTGAGCCATATGAAACCTATCTTTGTACAGACCAAGCTAAATGGTCTCAATTTCTTATTGCCGCCTTATGGTGGACTGTTTAAAAAGGCGATGGCATTGTTTTTGAAATAATTGCTCTATGGGAGTTATTCAAAAATTGATTTTGAACTCTCTTCATTCGATACCTATATCTATGGCATCTATCAAAATAGGTGCTATTTTTTTGTCTAAAAAATTAAGGGTTAGCATTGGGAAAAGATTTATCAATGATAGCGTTTATATCTGCATGGTCTGAGGTTCAATCATTTCAGCAATCGACAAATAAGCATTTGTTATTACTCCTATAAGTCGCTACACTTTGTAGTAAGTCTAAACAACAGTGAATGATTCATAGATGTTGTGAGTCAATATGACATCGTGATGCTCTGTGGTTGTGATACTTCTTTCATGCCAGTACAAAAAGATAAATAGGACAGAACATGCGCCAATGGATTGCATTAAGCTTACTGTGTATGAGCGCGTTGTTGCTGCCTTTATCAGCATCCGCAGCTTGTGAGTCACCGATCAAGTTTGGCGCACTGACGTGGGAGAGCGGACAGTTTACCTCTGGGGTGCTTAAGTACATTACTGAAGAGGGTTACGGTTGTACGGTAGAAGAAGTGCCAGGGGCAGGACCTGCGCTTGAGACCGCATTGTCTCAAAACGATATTCAGATCATCGGTGAGCAGTGGATTGGACGCTCACCAATCATGGAAGATGCCATCGAGCAGAACAAAGTGGCTGTCATTGGCGATACACTCAAAGGCGGCGCAACCCAAGGGTGGTATGTCCCAAAATATGTATTAGAAGAAAACCCAGGGCTACGTCGTTATCAAGACTTGCCCAAATATGCTGATCTATTCAAAGACCCTGAAGATCCGAGCAAATCTCGCTTTATGAACTGTCCTTCTGGCTGGACCTGTGAGATTTTTAATACGCGTCTGTTAAAAAATACGGGGCTTGATAGTATTTTTAACAATGCTCATCCCGGTACGGGCGCTGCGCTCGATGCTGAAATCGCCTCTGCTTTTGAGCAGCACAAGCCGCTATTGTTTTACTACTGGCAGCCTACGGGCCTAATGGCAAAGTATGACTTTGCTGCTTTGGAGTTCCCAGATCACAAAGATGCCTGCTGGCAAGACCTATTACTCGCTGACGGTACATCTGATTGCGTGTCTGGTTTTCCCGTATCGCCGCTAGGTATTGCTGTATCTACTCCATTTATCGAATCTAACCCTGAGCTGGCAGAAGTCTTCAAAAAGATACAGTTTACGCCTGATGAGCTGAACGGCGCTATCTTGGAGATGAGTGAAAATAAACGTAGTGGCGATGAGCAGGCGTTGGTATTTTTGCGTGATAACCCAGACGTTTGGCGCGGTTGGTTGTCTGAGGAAGCTGCTACCAATCTTGCGACTAAGCTCGGCATTAGCTTAAACGGTGCTGCTATCACTGCTGATACAGCTGCCTCTCGTAGTGATCAGTCAGCACTTTCATCTAGCTTCCCTTCATGGTCGCTTGAGACCCCGCTCAACAATGCCTTATCAAGCGTCGTCCAAAACTACGGAGACGTATTTCGCACTATTAGCACGGTGACACTTACGTACTTGCTCTTACCCATTGAGCGATTATTAACGATTATTCCGCCTTGGCTGATTATCGCCTTGGTGGCTGTACTGGCGTGGTTTGGTGTACGCAAGATTTGGTTTGCGTTGGCATGCGGCGCGGGGCTGTTTTTGATTGGTGCTTTTGGGTTATGGGGAGCACTGATTGACACCTTGGCTCTGCTTATCGTATCGGTGCTCGTTACAGTAGTGATTGGTATTCCTATCGGTATTGCCATGTCGGGTAGCAAGCTGCTGCGCAAGATTGTGACGCCAGTACTCGATGTGATGCAGACGATGCCAAGCTTTGTGTATCTCATACCGGTACTGATGCTGTTTGGTATTGGTAAAGTGCCTGCACTTTTTGCAACGGTTATTTATGCGCTGCCACCACTGATTCGCCTGACAACGTTGGGCATTACGCAAGTTAATCATGAAATGGTCGAAGCAGGACGCTCTTTTGGTAGTACGCATTTACAGCTACTCATTTGGATTAAACTGCCACAGGCGTTGCCTAGTATCATGGCTGGTATTAACCAAGCGGTGATGATGTCGCTTGCCATGGTGGTACTGGCGTCGATGATTGGTGCCCCAGGCCTTGGTGAAGATGTATTGCAATCTATCCAAACGCTTAATATCGGGCAAGGCTTACAAGCAGGTACGGCGATCGTTATCGTTGCCATTATCATTGACCGCATTACTCAAGCCTTTGGTCAAGGAAAGCGTGCTCGTCAAAAAACGATCAAAGCAGGCAGGCGTCCGATTGGGTAGAAACTTGTCCAATAGTCAATGAGTAAAGCCAGCATAAAAAATCAAGCAAATAGCGAGAGTCACGATGAATCATATCCAGCTAAAAAATATCAGTAAAATCTATAATGCCAATAGCACGCAAGCCCAGTCTGCAATGGCGTTACTGGCTGAGGGTATGGATAGCGTTGCAGTTAAAGAACAAACCGGCTACTCGGTGGGGCTCTACGATATCAACTTGAATATCAAAGCAGGCGAGCTACATTGCATCATGGGGTTGTCAGGCTCTGGCAAGTCGACCTTGATACGTCATCTCAATCGCTTGATTGATCCAACCAGCGGGGAGATATGGGTTAACACGACGGTCAATACCAAAACGCACGCCAAGGATAATACTCAGGCAAACACTGCGCCAGTAGACGAAAGCTCATCTAACGCTATCAATATTTTAGAACTTAATGATAAACAATTGCAGCACTACCGCCAGCAGACAGTCAGCATGGTTTTTCAGCATTTCGGCTTAGTTCCGCACATGACGGTGATTCAAAACGTCGCTTATGGTCTGCGTGTCCGTAAGATGAGTGTGAGCGAGCGTCATGAGATCGCGCGTTATTGGCTCAATGAAGTGGGGCTGACCAACCTAGAGCACAGTTATCCCGACGAGCTATCAGGCGGGATGCAGCAGCGTGTTGGGCTGGCTCGTGCGCTAGCAACGGACAATCCCATCTTATTGATGGATGAGGCATTCTCTGCGCTTGATCCGCTTATTCGCGCGCAGTTGCAAGATCAATTATTAGAACTACAAGAGCGCCTGAACAAAACCATCGTTTTTATCACCCATGATATCGACGAGGCAGTTAAAGTCGGTCAGCGCATCAGTATTTTAAATGGCGGACGCTTAGTACAGACAGGAACACCAAGCGACTTAAGACACAATCCTGCTGATGACTATGTCGAGCAATTTATGCGTGCCAAAGCTTAATTGGTACTGATGAGGGTGTCAGACACTTCTCTATCAGCACTCTTACTACCCTGTTAAATAAGTGTAGCTATCAACAGCTTACTATTAAAGCAGGCTCCAGTAGCGTTGTATACTATTAAGATGAACTAATGCGTCTCAACAATCAGAATCACTGTCTCTCCACCATTTTTCAAAGTCTTATCTCTTTAACTTGAGTTCCCTCATAATAGAATTTTGAGCTATTTATCGCTCATGGTTGCCAAAACTCGCACCATTCGTAACAAGGACATGTCATGTCATATAAAAACAATCAAAAAAATAGTAATCATGAAGAAATTAAGAAACCTCGCTCACCAAGCTGGCTAAAAAATGTTAGCGCCTTTAGCATGACAACAGTGCTAAGTGCAGGCATATTAGTCGCCTGTGGCCAGATGAGTAATGCAGAAAGCAGCGCAAGCAGTAGTACCAAATCAGGTAGTCAAAATACTGGTGTCACAAGCTCTCGTGACATGTTGCCTTCCGACATGCTCAAACAAATGCAAGCATTGCCGCAGCTAACGAGCGGCTTAGGCGACACAGGTGCGGCAGTGATTGATCCTAATAAGCCAACCTTGGTAAAATTTTGGGCGAGTTGGTGCCCGTTATGCTTGGGAACGTTAAAGGAGACTGAGACATGGCGCACTGATCCTAAATTTTCAGGCTTAAACGTGTTGACAGTCGCCAGCCCCGGTCACCTGAATGAAAAAGCTGATGGTGAGTTTAGTACTTGGTATGCAGGCGTACAAGCTGACTACCCAAACTTGCCTGTCTTGACTGACCCTTCAGGTGAACTTATCAATAAGCTTGGCGTGCAAGTTTATCCAAGCTGGGCTATCCTTGATAAAAATGGCAATCTAGTACACTTGGTAAAAGGTAATATATCAGCAGAGCAAGCCTACGCACTTGCCGAAAATGCAGATAATGGCTTCGCTGAGCTCAAAGCAGGTAACGCTAAACCTGCCAATGCACAAGCATCAGATAACAATAAAATCGAAACCATCAAGCAAAAAGATGGCGTGTATTACAATGAGACCGGCAAACCAATCAACACCCGCTCAATCTACCTTGCAGGGGGCTGTTTTTGGGGCGTTGAAGCTTATATGGAGCGCGTTGATGGCGTCATCGATGCCGTATCAGGTTACGCCAATGGCGATACAGCCAATCCAAGCTACGAGCAAGTCATTCGTGGCTCAGGGCATGTAGAAACCGTAAAAGTTACCTATGATGCCGACAAAACAGACCTCGATACCATCTTAAAATACTATTTCCGAGTGGTTGATCCAACGAGTCTGAACAAGCAAGGCAATGATCGCGGTGTGCAGTATCGCTCAGGTGTGTATTACACTGACAAAGAAGACAAAGCGGTGATTGATGCTGCGCTCAAGCGTGTACAAAGCAAATATGAGCAAAAAGTCGTGGTCGAAAATGAGCCCTTAGATAATTTTTATTTAGCTGAGATGTATCATCAGGATTATCTGGCAAAAAATCCAAATGGCTATTGTCATATTGATTTGAGTCTTGCTGATGATAAGCCTGAAGGGGCAGCTCGCACCAAACTTGCACCAGCTAATACGGTCGCTGAGACGTTAGATCCCAAGCGCTATGCTAAATTTGACAAAGATGCGCTAAAGAATACGTTGACCAAAGCGCAATACAATATCACGCAAGAGGCTGGGACGGAGCGCGCCTTTAGTCATGAATATGATGATTTATTTGCGCCTGGTATTTATGTCGACGTAGTCAGTGGTGAGCCGTTGTTTTTGTCGACAGACAAATACCAGTCAGGATGCGGCTGGCCCAGCTTTACCAAGCCTATTGATATGCAAGTGATTACTCAGCATCAAGATACGGCATTCAATATGGTACGTACTGAGGTGCGCTCGCGCGTAGCAGATTCACATCTGGGTCATGTATTTCCTGATGGTCCAAAAGACCGTGGCGGGCTGCGTTATTGTATCAATGGCGGGGCGCTACAGTTCATCCCAGTCGATGTGATGCCGCAATCGGGCTATGCACCATTGGTAAAACTGGTGAAATCATAGTCGTTTTATTGCCACCTTTGAATAAATAAAAAAGACGTTAAGTTCACTCTTAGCGTCTTTTTTGTACCATGTACTGTTAGATATTCGATGATCATTTTCGCTAGTTGTACGAATTTTGCTGCAATCTCATGCGAACTCTGACATCAATACCAAACTTCGTTATACTGGATGGTTTATGGATGACGCATACTTTATGGGCGTCTATTATCCAGATGTTATTTATTATTCAGACATAAGGTCGCTTGGTTGATTCGGTGACGTTTGTTTCTCATTTCTGCACTTTTAAGGCCATAGCATGACTGCTACTTATTCACCCATTATTACCTCACTGCTTGATAATGATTTGTACAAATTTACGATGTTGCAAGCCATGTTGCATCAATTTCCGCAGACGCATGGGGTCTACCGTTTTCGCTGCCGCAATAATAAAGACACCGCTTATCCACTCGCCAATATCAAAAAAGATCTAGAGCAGCAACTAGACAGCCTGTGTGAACTGCGCTTTTTGCCAGATGAGCTGGACTACCTACGTGGTTTGCGCTTTATGCGCTCAGACTTTGTTGATTATCTTGAGCTATTTAAGCTAAAGCGCCGCTTTATTACCGTCAGTATCGATGAGAAAGGTCGCTTGTCTATCGACATCGAAGGGCCGATGATTCAGGCAATGTTCTTTGAGGTGTTTGTATTGGCTATCGTCAATGAGCTATATTTCAATGCGTTATCTGACGATAGCGTGATTGTAGAAGGACAGCGCCGCCTTGATGAAAAAGTGGCATTGCTGCATCAATATGCGGCAGAGCAGAAAAAAGAAGATCGTAATACGCCGCCGTTTATCGTCGCTGATTTTGGAACGCGTCGACGCTTTAGTAAACGCTGGCAGGCGCATGTGGTGGAGACACTACACAAGGCTGAGCCAAAAATCGTGGGCGGCACATCCAATGTATATCTGGCAAAACAGCTCGGCATGACACCGATAGGCACGATGGCACATGAGTTTATGCAGGCATTTCAGGCATTAGATGTGCGTTTGCGTGATTCACAAAAGGCCGCGCTTGAAGCATGGGTACATGAGTATCGGGGCGATTTGGGTATTGCATTGACAGACGTGGTTGGTATGGATGCGTTCTTGCGCGACTTTGATTTGTATTTTGCCAAGCTCTTCGATGGGCTGCGTCACGATAGTGGCGACCCTTACATCTGGGGTGATAAGGCAGTGGCACATTATGAAAAGCTGAAAATAGATCCAAAGACAAAGATTTTGACTTTCAGTGATGGGCTGGATTTAGAAAAGGCTTGGGAGCTACATCAATACTTCAAAAATCGTATTAGAACCAGCTTTGGCATTGGCACCAATTTGACCAATGACATGGGCATCACACCGATTAATATCGTGCTCAAATTAGTAGAGTGCAATGGTCAGCCAGTGGCCAAGCTGTCTGATAGCCCAGGCAAGACCATGATCAATAATGACACGTATCTTGCCTATCTACGCCAAGTCTTTGAAGTTGATGAGCCTGAATAAACTAACTATCCGTGCTACTAGTAGGTTTTTCTTCGGCGAAGGCCGCATCCAATGCTTGCTGTACAGCATTGATGCGGGTTTCGCAAACGCGATAAGCCGCAATAGATTCTTCAACCGTGGTCATCAGATTATCAATATCAGGCTCGTCTTGTTGCTGTAATTCGGCCGCATTGGTTTTTAAAATATCGTAAGCTGCCTTAAAGGTTTTTGGGGCGGCTTTTTTGCGTCTGCGAGTAGGGGTGGTCATAAAATTTCCTAATTGTTAAAGGTAAGTAGATAAGTAGTTGTTAGATATTATTATATGATTAAATGGGCATGTCTGAGGTTTCAGTCGCTTTCTTGTCGATATTGACATCGATAATCTGCGCTTTTGCATTGCCATCTTTTAAAATGATATTGACAGTTTGCTCAGGAGACAGTTGGGTGCTGGTCGTGAGCGTTTGGTTGTTTTTGGCATCCGTGAGCATGGCATAGCCTTGTTTGAGCACGCGAGACGGGCGATGTAATAGCACAATATCACGTAGATGTTCGCTATCACGCTGTGCTTGTATGACTTGCTGCTGCACGTTTTGCATAATCGATTCTTGATGAGTTTTGCTATTGGTCGCGGCTTTCGTCAGTTGTTGACGTGCCAAGGTTTGCGTTTGTGTATATCGCTCAGCCGTCAGTCTAGCGGCTTGCTTTACTTGACGCTGGGCACTTTGTTGAATGCTGCGCCACGCATAATCACTGTCTTTTCGCAGAGCGGTGAGTTGCCCAATAGTTTGCGATTGTATTTGGCTCAACTGGCGCGTGGTCTGTTGCTCGGCGGTATTGAGTTGGCGCTGAGCGGCTTGCTTGATTTGCGCTTGATATTGTAGTGTCTGAGTGACGAGCTGGGCTAAATGGCTATGGATAGCGGCAATCACTTTTGAGGGCGTATCAAAGCTGGTGTGCGCCACTTCATCTAAAATAACTTTGTCACGCTCATGACCGATACCCACCCAGACAGGCACAGGCTGCTCAGCAACCAACGCTGCCAGCTCATAATCATTAAGATAAGCCAAATCACCAACCGCACCGCCGCCGCGAATAATGACCAATAAATCAGGCAAACGCTGATAAATTTCATAAAACTGCTGCTGAGCACTAACGATGGCTTGGCGTATCTCAGCGGGCGCATGATTGCCCTGAAAAGTCGCATTATGGTAGTGGAAATGACAAGCACCTGTACTGGCTAAGCGATCCGCATCTGCTTGAAAGTCACCCAATCCAGCCGCCTTTTCAGGCGCGATGACCAGCACATGCTCGATATCAAAAGGGGTAGGCAGCTGCTGATTGAGGTGTAATAGCCCTTCGCCTGTTAAGCGATCAACCATTTCTGCATACTGCCGTGCCAAGTCGCCTAGGGTATAGCTGGGATCGATATCCTCAATCGTGATTGAAAAGCCATACTGGGCATGGAATCCTGCCGATACTTTAAGGAGTACGGTCAAGTCACGCTCAAGCGGCATACCCGTTGCGCGCTCAAACTTAGCTAATACACGAGCCGCTTTAAAGCGCCAAAGGTTGCCGCGGCAGCTGGCGACCACTTTGCCATCATCGTCTTTTTCTGCCAATTCAAAGTAATAGTGACCACCTTTGCTCGACAGGTTACGGATTTCAGCTTTGACCCATACCCGGTGGTCAAAGGTCTGTTTGATGACCATTTCAACCGCGGATAAGTAATCACTCAGGCGTAGGACCGTATCCTCTAAATGGTCTTCTTGCTCAGCGAGCTCGGCCTCTAGAGTGGCCAAATCTTTGGCAGGTGCGAGTACTTTGGCCTGTTTGATATTTGAAAGGTTAGGTTTGCGCATGATATAAGACCAAAGATAATGAAAATATAAAGACTGATGAGGATTTGCTGAATACGATAGCGGATAGTTTAACCCAAAAGGGCGCGCACAAAAAGCAAAGCCAACAAGCTTTGATTGATATATCATCCATATCGCGGCTTGTTGGCTATTTCATAAATCACAGTATGTCAGGTGATGCTAGAGAAACGCAAATGGCGTCGCTCATTTAGAGAGTTACTGATAGAGAGTTACTGGCAACGAAAATTGATCTTGTACTCATAATCATCATTGCGTGACAAATCTGGCGTGCCCGTGCCAAAGATTGAGCCAACCACGGAACCCACTTGCCCAACCATACGGCCAGTACGTTCATTTAAGATACCATTATATTTGACATTGTCATCAACGATAATGACTTGTTTGCTTCGACAGGTTTTTTGCGCACTATCAATTGCATTTTGCTGCGCTTTGACTTTGGTATCAGCGATTCCCGTGGTTTCATAAATAGAGTTGGCACGTTGAATCACTGGTGATGATGGCGTGCTTTGACAGGCGCTCAAAGCAAGTGCCGCCACTAACGTTGCCGTCAAACTGGCAGTTTTATTAAAGGTATTCATAAGTAATTCCTAATGTATATAAACAGAACGTCTTAGCGATAGGCAAAGCTTCATGAATGTAGCGTATCTAGATATTACCTGTCTAGACGCTTATTGTGTGCGGTATTACCGCAGTATTGCTTATCCAATCTGTCGTAAACAAAGCGTATCGAAACAAGCAATATGCTCAACTGCTACGAGTCCATTTTGGCCTAAAATAAAACAAGTCGCACCCGTACACAGCAAATCACTTGAAATAAAAATCATATCTAGGATAATTGAGCCATTCATTTTTATTAATAAGTAATACTATGCAATTGATTCCTGCTCCTGCTGGTGTGCTCGAGGTCGACGCACTATGGCAAAATGACAATCCTAACGACCCAAATACAGATACCGTCGCGCTGCTGTGTCATCCCAATCCGTTGTTCGATGGGACAATGAACAATAAAGTGGTCACGACTATGTACCGCTTTGCCCGTGACAATGGTATGCATGTGGTGCGCTTTAATTTTCGCGGTGTTGGCCAATCGACAGGCGAGCATGATTATGCGGAAGGTGAAGTGGTCGATGCAATGACCGTGCTACAATGGATAGCTGAACAAACCAATGCCCGAAAGCTATGGCTGGGCGGTTTTTCTTTTGGTGGTTATGTCACTGCCCGCGTAGCTGAGCAAGTGCTTGAAGCCGCGCATATATGGGGGTTGGATGATTTTGACGTGTCAAAAATCGCGCTTATCGCACCCTCAGTTGAAAAAAACGACAGTACTGATATCGCTTTACCCGCTGATAAAACCTTTGAGATTTATGGTAATGCGGACGAAGTAATCGCGCCTGAAAATATGCAGGCATTTGCAGATCGCTTAGGAGTTGCAGTAAGCGTCGTCGATGGCGCTGGTCACTTTTTTCACGGTCGCTTATCAGAGCTCAAAAAGTTATTAGAAACGCATAGTAATACGTAGTTTTAACCTTAACCGCTAATTCATGTTTTAGGGTAGCACTTAGCCACTCCAATATTTTGATATTTATTTAATCCAACGATGAGTCGTATTATGAGTTTATCTCCATTGCAACGTTACGAGAAAGCCGTCAGTACCGATGAGTTTACTCGGGATGAGCAGCAATTTCAGGCCATGAGCTATCTTGATGAGATATACCATCAGCTCATCAATAGCGCATCGCAAAAGAAAGGATTCTTTGGGTTTTTAAAATCTAAGCCTGCCGCGCCAACTGGATTATATATGTGGGGCGGTGTCGGTCGCGGCAAGACGTGGATGATGGATATGTTTTATGATTCATTGACCATTGAGCGCAAAATGCGTCTGCATTTCCATCATTTTATGCAGCGTGTTCATCAGGAGTTGAATAAGCTTCAAGGCGAGAGTGATCCACTCGAAAAAGTTGCTGACATTATTTATAAAGAAGCGGTCGTTATCTGTTTTGATGAGTTTTTTGTGTCTAACGTCTCTGATGCGATGATTTTGGGTGATTTGTTTACCATGCTGTTTAATCGCGGTATCACTTTGGTTGCCACCTCAAATATTGAGCCGTCTGGTTTATACAAAGATGGTTTGCACCGCGACCGTTTTCTACCAGCCATTGCAGAGGTTGAGAGCCATACGACAGTAATGAATATCGACTCCGGTGTTGATTATCGTCTGCGCGTGCTTCAGCAAGCAGAGTTGTACGAATCACCAATGACCAAAGCCAACCATCACTGGCTCGCCAACCGCTTTGCCAGCTTGTCTAATAATCAAAAAATCAGCAATGACCCGATTACTATCAATGGCCGCGAGATCCCAATCAACGCGCGTACCGAAGATATCTTGTTTTGCGATTTTCGACATCTTTGCATGGCACCGCGCTCGGCATCTGATTTTATTGAACTTGCAAAACAATTCAGCACGGTATTAGTTGATTCAGTACCCGCTTTAGATGATGATTTGCGTGATCCAACGCGCCGTTTTATTTATCTGGTCGATGAGTTTTATGATCGCCGTGTAAAACTGTTGGTACGCGCAGAGCAATCGATTTTGGACTTGTATCAAGGGGAAAAGCTAGCGTTTGAGATTGAGCGTACCCGCTCACGCTTGCTTGAGATGCAGTCAGAAGATTATCTACGCATGGATCACCGTGTCGAAGATGCTGCGTAGTGGATGTTTTTTAAAATGGCATTGCTACAGCTTAAATGTTTTTTAGCATTCGGTGCTTAGTATTTTCAATGACAAGTATCAGATTTAAAAGTAGTTCGTAAAAAGAAATAAATAATAATAAGTAAGGACAGACAATGACGACAACAGATGAAAATAACCAAGCGCCACAGGACAATAAACTGCCCGTTAAAAATGTAGCCACAAATGATGTCTCAGCTAGCAGTGAAGAGCTGATTGGTTGGATTAATTCAAGACGCAGCATGGGCAATTTGGATACACCAGCGCCAACGCGGGATCAAATCGAGTCTGCTATTGGGTGTGCAGCGACAGCGCCCGATCACAAAAAACTGCGTCCATGGCGCTTTATTGTGACCCAAGGGGAGGCACGTCACGAGTTAGGTAATGCTTTGGTAGCCGCAGCAAAAGAAAAAGCGCTCAAAGAGGGCGAAGAGCTGTCTGAGAAAACCATCAAAAAAACCCATACCATGCCGCTCCGAGCGCCTGTTATCATAACGGTCGTGACGCAAATGCAAGAACATAAAAAAGTGCCACCTTTTGAGCAAATGCTAAGTGCAGGTGCTGCTGTGCAAAATTTGATACTGGCACTCAAAGCTCAGGGATTTAGTACGGTGTGGCGTACTGGGCTGTTATGTAATGAGCCTGCGGTAAAAGCTTATTTTGATGTGGGTCTAGATGATTATGTGACCGCTTTTGTTTATACTGGTACTAGTCCAAAAGATGAGTCCAAACGCAAACCTATTGATATCGAGCCGTTAGTACGCTTCGAGTCGTAATTTGACTCAGTGCTGTCTCTTGGTAAAATTATTACCTCAAAAAGACCGCGAGCCCGAGTATCGGAGATATCTGGGAACAGTAGCTCCTATTGAGAATAAGTCAGTCAACATGGATAAAAGAACATGACAAGTCCTAACGATAGCAATCAAGATAATAACAGCGCTGATGATGAGACGATGAATAAAGCGTCTGAAAAACAAAGTGGTATGCTGGCAAGTATCTTAGAGCGTGCAAGTAAGTCAGGCATCGGCCGTAAAAAATCAACGCGCAGTCCAGTTGAGTCAGCAGTCGCAAAAGACATGGCAGAGATTCACAGCAACCCTACCAAGCTGCGTTTGGCGTTTTTAGGTGGTGGTAGCTTTGGTACGGCAATGGCAAATTTGGCTGCACGTAATGGCTGTGATGCTACGCTGTGGGTACGTAATAAACGTACGGTAAAAGCGATGGCAAAAACTCAAACCAATAAAAAATATCTGCCTGGCTACAAGCTTGATGACCGTTTGAAATACAGTCATGATTTGGCGGCTACCGTCAAAGACAAGGATATTATCTTTATCGCCGTGCCGGGATTGGCTTTTCGCGAAACGGTAAAAAACATTGCGCCTTTGATCAGTGGGCAGTCTATCGTATCGTTGACCAAAGGGATGGAGAAAGATACCTTTGCCATGATGAGCGACATTATTAAAGAAGTGTTGCCTGAAGTGAATTTCGGTGTTATGTCAGGGCCAAACCTTGCCATAGAAATCATGAAAAACATGCCGTCTGCCACGGTGATTGCAAGTGAGTCTGAGCCATTGCGTCATGCGGTACAAGCGGCCTTACACAGTGCCTTCTTTAGAGTGTTCGCGAGTGATGATGTACGCGGTGTCGAGCTTGGCGGCGCGCTCAAAAACATCTATGCCATCGCCATGGGTATGGCAGCTGCTTATGAAGTGGGTGAAAATACCAAAGCAATGATCCTTACTCGTGCCTTGGCAGAAATGAGTCGTTTCGGTGTTGAAGAGGGGGCCAATCCGCTAACCTTTTTAGGTTTGTCAGGAGTGGGGGATTTATATGCCACTTGTAGCTCAGAGTTAAGCCGCAACTATCGTATTGGTAATATGCTCGGTCGCGGCATGAGTATTGATGCTGCAGTCAAAAAACTGGGTCAAACTGCTGAAGGGGTCAATACGATTCAGCAAGTCCACGAAAAAGCCACTAAAGCGGGCATCTATATGCCTATCACCCATGCGCTCTATGCGGTCATTTATGAAGATAAAGCAGCATTAGGCGTGGCACTACATTTGATGGAAGCGGGTTTCCGTAGTGATGTTGAGTTTGTGATGGCGCATGATCATAGCAATGCTGCGCTTACCGCTCATATGAAAAACTCAAGTAACAGCGCTAAAGACAATACCAAAGACGACGCCAAAAGTAAAAATAGCGATGCTGATAAGTAAGATATTTTATTAAAAGGTACTATTGAGAGACAGTGCTAACTCCGCGCACCAAGGAAGGTTATGAAAATTATATTAGTACGTCATGGTCAAGCCGAAGATGAGACGCGTCCGGATAGTGCGCGTCAGCTGACTGACTTTGGGCAACAGCAAGCGGCACAGACGGCAGAGTATGTGACCACACACTATCATCCAGATTGTTTTATCGTCAGTCCTTATGATAGGGCGCAGCAGACGCTGGCTGCATTCCAGTCACGAATGCCAAACGTACTTTCAACAGTACAAGATAATATCACGCCCTCTGATGATGCCCGTGAGGCTTTAATTGATATTGCGAATATTGATGCAGAATGTCTGGTCGTTGTTTGTCATATGTCAATCGTCGCTTATATCGCAGGCTTGTTGACTGGTGATTATCCTGAGTCATTCTCTTTGGCAGAAGCCAGAGTGTTTGAAATGGAGTTTGTTATGACTGGGATGGCCACTGAAGTGGATCGTTTTGTACCTGATCAACCATAC
The DNA here is from genome assembly GCF_001921765.1 of Psychrobacter sp. C 20.9. NCBI lineage: Bacteria > Pseudomonadati > Pseudomonadota > Gammaproteobacteria > Moraxellales > Moraxellaceae > Psychrobacter > Psychrobacter sp. C 20.9. The sequence continues at coordinate 18,654 of NZ_MRYC01000003.1, forward strand.
TAGGCTGACTTAGCCATTTCTTAGATAGGATGAATTCAGAGTGAGGCAATCATGCTAATTAAGCGACTGGCTCAGCAGATAAAATGACTCAATCCTTTCTAAATAGTAGCACTGCTTCATCACAGTACTTTTATAACCGCAGCAATAATCGAGGACACGTTTAGTGTTACATGTTTGGTTACGAGCGCAGCATAGCCCGCTAGCTGTCTGGCGCGAAGATGTACAGCAATGGCAGACGGTTGATGGTTGGCAACAGTTACAAACTCTCTATGGTCATCATAAATCGAATGGCCAAAAGGCAATTTGTTTATATTTCCCCTCAAGTCATGTATTGCAAGTAGACACAGCGCTTAATAATGCTCAGCTCAAGCAGCTGGGCAATAGTGGTAAGCAGTATTTGTTTGAAGAAACCTCCCTAACGCCAGTTGAGCAATTGGTTATTCGTCAGTTGAGCCATGCTGATACGACGCAGCTGTACGCATTGGCACAAAGCGATATTGAGGCATGGCAGCAAAGTGCTCAGCTCGTGGGTATGAATATAGTGGCACTACTGCCAGACTTCTTATTACTGCCACCGCCAGAAGAAGGTGCAGGTCAGCAAGTGACATTATATCAAGACGAGCAGACTCTGCTATTGCGCCAATCATTGCGCCAAGGTATGGCTGTCAGCTATTTGCCGTTGATCTTTGAGCGCTTTCCGCATTTAAGCGAAGTGATGTTGCTGACTTCTATTGAAGCCAATAGCCTTGCTATCAGTGATTCAGCCACTAATGAAGTGGATAGTATGGGTATCATTGATATCCCAGCAACATCAGCGACTACCAGTTCTATGGCGCAAACTAAAGCGCTGATCGCTGATCACCAGCTGTTATTAACGACCTTGCCTACGACACCAGCGCCCATTGATAACCCAGAACGTCATGCGCTGAACTTTTTTATCAAATCAACCGACTCACAGTTATCACCATATTTACGGGTGGCAATGATGGTTGCGTTATCGGCTTTAGTACTACAGATGGCAACTGATGGCGTGCAGTGGTACAAGTATAATAAGGCAACAGCTGCCACCAAGACTGAAATAGCAACGCAGTATCAATCTTGGTTCGCTGATGAGCCCCTCAGCACTCGAACCAAGCTCCAAGTACAGTTACAACCAAAACTGCTTAGCGACAGCCAAGCACCTGCATCACATATGGCAGCGCTGTCAAAGATATCCCCTTTAATCAAGCAGTCTTCATTGCGTGCGCAGACACTCGTGATGCAACCATCCGCACTCAGTTTTACGCTCATTGCACCTGATCGTGGCAGTTTGGATCAATTCACGAGCACGCTAGTAGCGCAAGGTTTGAATGCCAAGCTTGCGCAAGTGAGTAGTAATGATCAAGGTCAATTTAGTGCTCAGGTCACTGTGGATGTGGTGGAAAACAGCGATACGGCGAACACTCCAGCAGCATCATAATTCATCAGAGTATTGGTAAGAAAAGGTCAAAACATGAAACGATTACAGCGCCGTACCAAACGCAGTGCAGCTGTCTCTGCAACCAATACTAAGGCGCACGCATTCTCTGAGCGTATGAGCAGTTACCAAAATATGCTATCAACGCGCTGGCAAGCATTACCGCCACGCGATCAGCTAGCGTTAGCTATATTATCCGTATTTTTGTTGGTATTTATCGGCGGTTATGGTGGTTATAGCATTCATCAAGCGGCAAAAGAGAGCGAAAATGATTATCAGGAACAAGTGGCTGATTATTTTTGGTTGCGGGCGCAAGCAGGTAATATCGATAGTAATGCATTAAGTGCTGGCAATAACGCTAATGGAGAGGCTGACATGCCGCCTGCCAATCGCATTAGTGCGCTGCTAAATACCACAGGAATTACAGATGCTCAGGTCGTTGCGGCTGGTGATTCGGTGCAGTTAAGCTTTATCCACCCCAGTCAAGCTGTCGTAAGTACCGCTCTTGGCAAGTTAGAGCAGCAAGGTTGGCAGTTCACGCAGTTATCCATGCAGCAAGACCTAACGAATAAATCTATCCAAGTGCAAGCCACTGTCACTTTATAACTCGATACTGTTTAGTGGCAGGTATGGGCTTAATAGTAGAATATGAGTAACAGAACATGATATGTTCCAATCCAATTTATTAGTAACTCGCTTTTCAAATGGCATTTTGAGTTAGATGTCATTGAAAAGCCTTTTATCTGTCACCATTAAATGTTTATTAGCCACTGCTAACGATAGATATTTAGCGTAAAGCACTTTCTTCATAACGATACTGATGAGCATAGCTTTCAGCAGACAAGATTACTGACCAGCAAGGACAACGCAAACCAATGAGTGACAGTATGAGCAACGATAAGCGCCGTTCTTTAACCATTTACAATCACATCACTTATTTCTTATATGTGATTAGCTATTTTACCGCTGGTCTGCTGTGGATCGTGCCGATTGTGATGAATTATGCCAAGCGCCACGATGCTGATGATACATGGTTATCCACGCATTTTGATTGGCAAATCAAAACGTTTTGGTACAGTATCGTTTGGTTTATTATCGGTATTGTCATCACAGCTTTTGCTTTAGGTGGTTTTGGTGTGAGTATGCTAGCTGATAGTGGCAATATCGCTATTGGTTCGACGTTACTGGCTGGCTTTGGTCTGTTGATTGTGACATTCACCTTTATCTGGCATTTATATCGAATTATACGTGGTTGGATTGCACTCACTGACGGCCGCCCAGTACCTTGATATAATATACTAGTTGTCTTTCGCTGTTGATTCAGTTGAGCTTAAAAGACAGTGAATTATTATGGCTATTTAATAAATGCTTGTATGCGCTGACGGTGGGTTAAATGTAGAAATTTACCGTGTGAAACTTTGCGCTTGTTTCTGTTAAGCTGATATAATCGCTCCGCCTGATTTCATTCATATTCTTTATCCACTATTTCTTTCGAGCAGGGTTTGCCATCACTATGTCTTATGCCTTACTTCGTCCTTTTTTGTTTAATATGGATCCCGAACACGCCCATGAGATGACGCTATCTTTATTAGATAAAGCACATAAAGCGCGTGTTTTAGGTTTGGCGTATGGTCAGTCAATGCAGCCTACTGACTGTATGGGATTACAGTTCTCTAATCCAGTGGGTCTGGCAGCAGGACTGGATAAAAACGGTGACTATATTGACGCGCTGGCTGAGCTGGGTTTTGGTTTTATAGAAGTAGGTACGGTCACGCCAAGACCGCAAGCAGGCAACGATAGGCCAAGACTGTTTAGAATCAAGCAAGCAGACGCCATCATCAACCGTATGGGTTTTAACAATGAAGGCGTTGATTATCTGATCGATAATGTCAAACGCTGCAAATACAAAGGCAATATCGGTATCAATATCGGCAAAAATGCGGACACGCCGGTAGAGCAAGCCGCAGACGATTATGTGTATTGCTTAGAGCGTGTGTACCCACATGCCTCATATATCACGGTCAATATCTCATCACCAAACACCAAAAACTTACGTGACTTGCAAAGTGGTGAGGCCCTGACCCAGCTGATGGATACGATTAAAAACCGTCACAGTCAACTAGCCACCGAATATGGTTTTTATGTGCCATTGGTGCTCAAGGTTGCACCTGATCTAGAGCCACTGCAAGTTGACTACATCTCACAGCAATTATTAGACTTTGAAATTGACGGTTTGATTGCAACCAATACGACACTGAGCCGCGTGGGTGTCGAAGACTTACGTGATGGTGATCAAATGGGCGGCTTGTCAGGTCGTCCGGTGAGCCACATTAGTACCCAGATTTTACAACAGTTCTCTGATCAGCTAGATGGTAAAGTTGCTTTGATAGGTGTGGGCGGTATCGATAGTGGTGCCAAAGCCGTCAAAAAAATCGAAGCAGGTGCAGACATGGTACAGCTCTATACAGGTCTTATATATAGAGGACCTGGGCTAGTACAGTCTTGTATTCAAGCAATCGGTGGTTATTATGATGCCATGGAAAGCTAGTCAAGTGAATAAAATGGTGAGGCGCAAGATATGAGCGGTCTAGATATTGTGATTGCTATTGTTGTCTTGATTGGTTTGTGGCGCGGCTTTCAAGTTGGCCTGATCAAAACAGCTGTGGGCTTAGTAGGCTGGTTTATCGCTCTTATCGCTGCGACCCGGCTCGCAGGATCGGTGTCGCCTCAATTATCTGGTATCGTGCAAAGCCCAGTGCTACAAATGGCGATGGCCTTTTTGCTGGTGGTAATTGTGATATTGGCGGTTATGCACTTGGTGGCTTTTGTATTCTCAGGTGTGCTCAAGACACTGCGTCTGGGTGTGGTCGATAAAATGGCGGGCGGGGTGCTTGGTGCTGCCAAAAATGTACTGATGGTATTGGTTGTGTTAAGTGTGACTGCGCCACTACTAGTACAAATGCCGCAATGGCAAACCTCAGTCCTTGCCCCTGAGCTGCTACCTTATGCACCTATGGGGAAAGCATTGGTATCAGATGTGTTGGGCATGGCTTGGGATCAAGTCAATCAGTCGTAATTTTCTATTGTTCTAATTCTTTTTATACTTCTAAACGTTCGCATGTGTTACTGATCATTGAAAACAGATGATCAAAAATTATCATGAAGTTTCTTGCAAAATCATCAGGTTAGCGGTGGACGACAGTGCGTGATTTTAGCCACATACTGTCAGCAGTTTTGCCGTTATTGTCGTACTAATGTATGAGTTAAATAGGATATAGCTATATGTGTGGAGTCATTGGAGTTGCAGCTCATGAGCCAGTCAATCAGATACTTTATGATGGTTTAACGATGCTGCAGCATCGCGGGCAAGATGCAGCAGGTATTGTTACTTTGCAAGATGGTCGACTTTACCTACGTAAAGAAAACGGTATGGTACGTGACGTATTTATGAATCGTCATATGATGAAATTGGTTGGTAAGTTTGGTATCGGTCACGTTCGTTATCCGACAGCGGGCACTTCTAGTAGCGCTGAAGCCCAGCCATTTTATGTTAACTCACCTTATGGTATCACGCTTGCGCATAATGGCAACTTGACCAATGCTGAGAGTTTGGCCAAATCTTTGTATATTGAAGATCGTCGCCACCTCAATACCGATTCAGATTCTGAAGTGCTACTGAACGTACTCGCACATGAGATGCAAAATCTAGGTAAGACGCATCCAACAGCTGATGACATCTTTGAAGCGGTAAAAGCCGTCTATAGACGCTGTGAAGGTGCTTATGGCGTTGTGGCCTTGATTACTGGTCATGGATTACTAGCGTTCCGCGATCCAAACGGTATCCGTCCGCTTATCTTTGGTAAGCGTATGGCAGAAAACGGCGGCACCGAGTATATGGTCGCCTCTGAATCAGTCGCATTGACAGGTTCTGGCTTCACTATCGTTCGTGATGTAAAACCAGGCGAAGCTATTTTTATTGATTTGAACCATAAGCTGCATACGCATCAATGCGTAGCGCCAAAAGAATATACGCCTTGTATCTTTGAGTATGTTTACTTTGCCCGTCCAGATTCTATTATGGACAATATCTCGGTATACAAATCACGCCTACGTATGGGTGAAAAATTGGCTGACAAAATTCTTGCAGAGTGGGGCGAGGATCATGATATTGACGTGGTCATTCCGATTCCAGATACGTCACGTACCTCAGCGATGGAGCTGGCGCTAAAAATGAACGTCAAGTACCGTGAAGGGTTTATGAAAAACCGCTATATCGGTCGTACGTTTATCATGCCAGGTCAACAGCAGCGCAAAAAATCCGTTCGTCAAAAGCTAAGTGCGGTGCCGTTAGAGTTTAAAGGCAAAAACGTACTATTGGTTGATGATTCAATCGTTCGTGGTACGACGTGTCATGAGATCATTCAAATGGCACGTGATGCAGGTGCTAATAAAGTGTTTTTTGCGAGTGCTGCGCCACCAGTGAAGTTTCCAAACGTATACGGCATTGATATGCCAGTGCGTACCGAGCTGATTGCTTCAGGTAATAGTGTTGAGGAAGTACGTGAGATCATTGGCGCTGACCGTTTGATCTTCCAAGACCTAGATGATTTGATCGATGCCGTAAAAGATACCAAGCACAGCAGAGTCGAAGGGTTTGATTGTGCTGTATTTAATGGCTGCTACATTACTGGCCAGATCAATGAAGCGTATCTTGACCATCTGCAAGAGCAACGTAATGATACGGCTAAAACTGGCAAGAAAGGCGTGCAGATAGTGGCTGATACCCCAGTCGATATGATGGGTGTTGAAGAGCTTTAAGTTAGATAGTGATAAATATATTGCTTGAAAATAAAAAGCTGGACTCTTAATATAGTCCAGCTTTTTTTTGCCAAAAATACCAGTAAAATCAATGCTGGGTGTTGGTATAAGGTTAGCTGCTATTAAGTCAAAAAGTTGGTAAATATCCAGACAAAACCATTGATCGCGGCAATACCGACAACCATGCTAACCAAGAGCTGGCGGCTAATATGATAAATAAAAAGTACCAGTATAAGCGCACAAATCTGGGCCATTAACAGATGTAGCTCAGGATCACTCAAGGCAATATCCACTGGCAAGTTCTGATATGACAGACTGGTTAAGATAAGTAAGACCATCACTGACAACGGTAAGCTCTCATTCAGTCGATGCAGCCAAGGCGTATCTAAAACTTTTCTAGGGATTAATGCTGGTAACGCACGAGTGATGAACGTCACTGCCGCCATCGCAAGCGTCGCAAAAATAAGATAACTACTGGTCATAAGATTCTCCTATTTCATGACGCTGCATCCAAAATCCACGTACCAAAATCATCAGCATGCAGATAGTAATGGCGACTAGCAGCAACCAATCGCTGGTAAATAGCGAGGCAATGACTAAACCAATGACAGCAATACCAATCGGGAAGTAGCGCTGGATACTTTGAAATTGCTCATAAGCCAAAATTGCAAACAGACAAACCAAGGCAAAATCCAAATGTGGAATTAAGTCACTAAGCGTACTTCCAATTATCACGCCAATGGCACTTGCGAGCACCCACCAGCTTTGGTTAAATAAGCTAATAGGGAGTATGAGTGCTTGTCGTGCCTCGTTTGGCAAACTGGTCATGACTGAAAAAGTCTCGTCAGTCAGGGCAAATAAGCAATACGTTTTTGCCAGTCTATGTTTTGGTAGATATTGCAATAGTGGTATACCATAAAACACGTGACGTAAATTAATAGCGGCGATATTGGTCGCGATATTACCGATCGGCAGACCAGCGCTTAGCATTGGCAAACAAGCATATTGAGCCGCTCCAGCATAGAGCACAATGCTGAGCATAACCGTTGCCCATACAGGAATACCAGCAACTTGTGCCAGTACACCAAAGGCAATGCCAGCAGGCAGATATCCCATGGCAACGGGCAAGCTTTTTTTGAAGCCCTCAGCCCAATCGTGAGTGCGTTCTTGTTGATGACTGAGTTCGTTTGAATGAGTGGTCACATGGCATCCTAAATTTTCTTACACTGTTTTTATAAACGGATTGTTTTACACTTAAAAATAAACACTGTATTGCGTCAAAACGGTATGTGATGGCTGTATGATAAATGACTGCGTGATCATTGGCTGTACAATAAAAAGTGTTTAAGCCTCTGGTTGTAGATTTTCATAACTGCGTGATTGATGAGCACGAAACAAAAACCCGCCCAAGATAATTAATCTCAATAGCAATAAACACCAAACACTGAGCCAAATCCCTGTCATGTCCCATTGCTGATAAAGCAGCCAGCTCAACGGAAAGAAAATAGCAGCTAGTATCAGTGCAGCATTACGAATCACATTGCCTGCTGTCAAACCAAAAAATATACCATCTAACCAGTAGGCTCCAACACCCACGAGGGGTAACAATACGGCATATAGGTGGTACTCATAGGCGAGGGCAAACACCGATTCAATATTGGTCATAAAATCTAGATAACTTGGCATAGCAAGCCACCAGATAGCGCTCAGCAGGATTGCTAGGCCATAACTGACAATGCCCGTGCGTTTTATGATCATCAAAAAACGTGGCCAGTCACGCCGACCAGCAGCTTGTCCGCTCAAGGTCTCAGCAGAGACAGCAACGCCATCAAGTGCAAAAGCTGAGATGCTCAATACCTGTAGTAAAATGGCATTGGCGGCCAATATCACATCGCCACTTTGAGCCGATAGCCGAGTAATCCAAGCAAAGCTCAACGTTAAAATAAGAGTACGGACAAAAATATCTTTATTTAAAGAAAATAGCCTAAGTATTTTCTCTTTTGTAAAATGCTGTCTATCAGCTTTGAATAATGCGGCCCAAGATATTTTTAAATGATGACGACTAAGCCACAGTGCCAATAATACACCTAACCAAAATGCAATGGTCGTACCCAGCGCCACACCGACCAATCCCATTTGCATGATAAACACAAAAAATAGGGTCAGCACAATGTTGAGGACAGCGATAAACCCTTGCTGATACAGCATATATCGTGTCTTGCCTTGCCCTGCAAACCAACCTATAAAGGCAAAGTTCATCAGCTCCGCTATGACGCCCCAAAAGCGGACATCTAAGTAAGTTTTGGCAGCGAGACCACTTTTAGGATTGGCTGATAACACTTGTAACCCAAAATCGATCAGCCAAGGTTTTGCGAGTAGCAAAATGACACCAATGATGAACGCCAACAACAAAGCGCGCTGTAAAATAGACAGTAACGGTGAGGCTGTTGTCGCAGTGCGGTCGTTGTTGTCAGCATGATTGGCCAGCTGTCCTAAAGCTTGCGCGGATAGACCAGAGGAGGCGTATTGTAAAAAGTTAAAGCTGACAAGTAACAAAGATAGCAGCTGTATTGCCAAACCCATGCCAGCCAGTTTGGCCGTCTCATTCATATTACCCACAATGGCTGTATCGATCACACTTTGCAAGGGCATGGCCAGATTAGCCAATAGGACAGGTAGGGCAATCGCAATGATACGCTTATAGCTGGTATCCATAGGCGGCATGGCATTAGGTATTGAGGAATTCGCTGACATTGTTGGCTCGTTTATACTGAGGCGATAAAGAGGGCAATATATTATTTAATCTGTGGCAAAACAGCAGTGCAATACAGTTGATATGTGAGGCAAAATAGCTATAAAAGACAAAAGCACCTAGACTCACTATTCATAAGTCAGGTGCTCTTGTCGAAACATTATTACTATTTCATCAGCGATAATACAAAGGCTAACCGTACGCTACATAAGTGTACTACGTCCTCTAATATACCTTACTAGACGTTGTCTTGCTCAAACATTTTTGGATCATTAAAAGTGACAATCTCTTCTTCAAACTCTGGCTTCACTTTTACGATAAAATCATCGCGTGATAGACCCATACGTAATGGAATCGAGCTTGCGATGTAGGTCGATGAATACGTACCTGCTAGCAAACCAATAAATAATGCGACCGAGAACCAGTATAGTCCTTCACCGCCCAAGAACAACATGGCCAAGACGACCAATAACACCGTTGAGATGGTCATAATGGTACGGCGTAGGGTTTCAGTCAAAGACAAGTCAATCGTCTGCTCTGGGGTAATACCACGGACGCGGCGGAAGTTTTCGCGGATACGGTCATAAACAACAATCGTATCGTTCAATGAATAACCAATCAACGCCAATACAGCAGCTAATACCGTTAAGTCAAAAGGGAAGCCAAATAGCGCAAATACACCAATGGTCACCACTGCATCGTGAAATAGCGATAATACGGCACCTAACGATAGTTTGAACTGGAAACGTAAGGCAACATAACCAAGCATAGATACTAATGCTAGCACGAGTGCCATGACTGAGTTGAGGTAAATCTCATTACCCACTTGGCTACCAATGATATTGACGTTACTGATAGTAGCGGTATTGTTAGGTAGTGCTAATGCTTGAGTTAGGTCAGTATTCAGTCCATCAACGTTATCAGACTGGGGCGGTAGTCGTACCAGTAGCTCTTCACGTGTGCCGAGATATTGAACGACAGCATCATCAAAACCATTGTCTGCCAATGCTTGTACAACAGCAACTTGCTCAACAGGCTGCTCATAACGAATGTCCGCTGAGACACCACCAGTAAAATCAAGACCTAGATTTAGACCATTTACCGCGATCGCAATGATACTACCGATCACCATAAACAAAGATAGCAGCGCCATTGGCTTTTCTATCTTCATAAAGGGAATGATGCGCTGATTACCAACGGCTTTGATACCGCCCTCAGCCATGGCTGCGGCATCATCAGCCGCGTCACTTGCTGCTAGGTTAGGATCAACAGCAGTAGAGAGGGCTTGATTGTCTGTACCAGCTTGGCCTTTACCACCACCACGACGGCTGCTGCTCTTACCGGATTTGACCGTAGTAGGGTTATTGGTTTTGGTATTGCTACCTTTCCCATCACGGCGTGGTTTTTTGCGGCGGCGGGTACTTGCAGTAGTCGCATCACCGTTCGAGCCATTTCGATCAGGATTATTCTGCTGTTCTAAAGGGTTATTATTTTCGATCGCCATAATGTTCTCCTAACCGATGCTCAGACTTTTGATGGATTTACGCTTACCATAAGCAATTTGTACCAGTGCACGCGTCACCAAAATAGCGGTGAACAGTGAGCTGACAATACCAATAGCTAGCGTAACCGCAAAGCCTTTAATCGGACCCGTACCAATCGCAAATAGGATAAACGCGACCAATAAGGTTGTGATGTTGGCATCAAAAATACTACTAAATGCACGGTCAAAGCCCGCCACAATAGCAGATTTTGGCCGTACCCCATTGGCAATCTCTTCTCGTATCCTCTCAAAGATCAGTACGTTGGCATCAACCGCCATACCAATGGTCAAGACGATACCAGCAATACCAGGTAGCGTCAGTGACGAACCCAAAATTGACATAATCGCAATAATGATAATAACGTTCACTGCCAATGCCACGTTGGCAATCACACCGAACAGGCGATAGAAAATAATCATAAATGCAAAGACTAATAGATAGCCGACCTGCGTAGAGAATAGGCCTTTATCGATATTTTCTTGACCCAATGATGGGCCAATGGTGCGTTCTTCTACAAAGTACATCGGTGCGGCAAGTGCACCTGAGCGCAGTAGTAGCGCAAGCTCAGCGGCCTCAGCTGTGCTATCAAGACCAGTAATACGGAATGATGAACCCAGTACTGCTTGAATATTGGCACGGTTAATGACCTTGGTTTCAGCATAAGGCGTACGTACTTCAGTCGTCTCACCAGTCACTGGATCTTCTTCGTAAGTGATTCTTTGCTTGTTTTCAATGAACAATACAGCCATCTGTTTGCCAACAGCGGTGCGAGTGGCGTTTTGCATCAGCTTGCCGCCAGCACTGTCCAAGGTAATGCTTACTTCCGGTAGACCACTTTCATCTAGGCCAGTCTGTGCATTGGTCACTTTATCGCCCGTGACGATCGCTTGGCGATCTAGCAATACTGGTGGACCATCAAGTGTCTCAAATGGGAATGCTTCAGTACCTGCTGGAGGGATACCGCCTGTGTAGGTATCAGCGTCTTCTGCCACCATACGGAACTCAAGGTTGGCAGTACGACCAAGAACACGTTTCGCTTCAGCAGTGTCTTGTACACCGGGTAGCTCGACCACGATACGGCTGGACCCTTGAGATTGTACTAGTGCTTCAGTCACACCCAGCTCAGCAATACGATTACGTAGCGTTGTTAAGTTCTGATTGACCGCGTAACTATTGATTTCGTCAAGCGTGGCATCGTTGTATGACAATACCAATGCAGGACCTTGATCATCAATAGAAGACTGCAAGTTGAAAGTGTTACTCATCGAGCCTTGCAAGATGTTTTGCGCACGATTACGCGTATCTGTATCAGCAAAATGTAATACAACGCCGCGGTCTTCGGTTTTTATACCTTTAATCGCCACTCGCTCAGCGCGTAACTCGCGTCGCATATCGCGACTGGCACTGTTCAAGCGCTGTTCAAGCGCCTTGTCCATATCGACTTCTAGTACAAAACGGACACCACCGCGTAAATCAAGGCCAAGTTTCATCGGTCTGGCACCGATATCACGCAGCCACTGCGGGGTCGTTTGTGCTAAGTTGAGAGCGACCACATAGTCCTCACCCAAGTTTTGACGTAGTACTTCTTGCGCTTTTAGCTGATCGACTGGGTTGTTAAGACGTACCAGTGCACTGTTGCCCTCAAACGTACCATTATGATTCTCTAGACCTGCCTCTTCGAGCAAGCTTTGAGACTGGGTTAAAATGCCTTCAGACAATTGCGTACCGGCTGCTGCGCTCGTAATCTGCACGGCAGGTTCGTCAGGGTATAAGTTAGGAGCAGCATATAGACCGGCAATGATGAGCACGACGGCAATAAGTAAGTATTTCCAAGCGGGATATTGCATAATCACTTCTTTAAGTTGATAAACGACTGGCGACGTGAGCCACAAGTTAGCAGATGGGAAGTTAGCGACAGCAATGGTCGACTGCCATATTGAGCAGGCTCCATTGCGATCATCCGCGGTGATAGTAAAACATAAAACAGTAAAGCAAATAATACAGACGTATCTTTATCGAGTCACCAAAAATATCATTGGTGAAACAGGCAAAGTCAATATATCTACAGGCTAGGCTAGCTTATATAACAGCCGTACCTTACTACCTTAATAGCGACTACCTTAATAGCGAAAAATGACCGTAAATGATATACGGTCATTATTTGGTCATTGCACCCAGTGGTGATACGACCATTAAATTACTACCGATAAAGCTCAGTAACAATTAAACGCTTTCGATTGTGCCAGCAGGCAATACTGAAATAACAGAAGCACGTTGTACTTTTACGTCAGTATTGTTGTTTAAGCTTACGACGGCGTAATCGCCTTCTATCGCTTTAATACGACCCATCAAGCCACCAGCAAAGATGATTTCGTTGCCAGCCGTCAATGCATTGACCATGGCACGGTGCTCTTTGGTACGTTTAGACTGTGGACGGATAACCAAAAAGTAAAAAATGGCAAAAAAGGCAACAGGCAATATAAGTTGACCGAACTGTTCCATATTTCTCTCTCAATAAAGGATAGGTAAAAATAAAATTAGACGCATAGTAACAAAAAATCCCAGACTTGGTAACTGTTAATCATAGGCTGAGCGTGTTTTTGTTGATGTAATGGCAGAGAATAAGCCACCGGATAGCAGGATAATATTTTTGCTATATCAAATATATGATGCCAAAATGATCAATATCATATGCCATTGAGCCAAATAATATTGAGGCAATACCAAACAATAAAAGTCATCAAAAAATAAAAACTTAAAAATAGTGACTTATTGTGAAAAGATATCATCAATGCTACTATCAAATGGCAATGACTGCCTGCATTTAGTATGCTATTTATCAAAGCACTATTTTAGCTTTGAGACGGTGTCTAAATCAGCATTGAGCCGTTATGACTATTGATCAGTAGATATCTGATATCACCTCGATAATGTATATGATTGGCTCGTTATATCATCTTCCTTTTTCTCTTTTTAGGTTACCCAACTTGTTCACCACTTTTATGTTTGTACCTCGTTTATGTCGTCCGCGTGCTCATCGTGAAGACGCATCTGCAGAGCCTCCCCCGAGAATGACGACTAGTTCTCGATTTGGTTATACCTTCTTTGCCGTGCTTTGTGCGTTGGCGCTGATGTTGCCGCATTCTGTGTGGGCGGCGGGCGCTGCATCGCCAACCGCCGTGGCAGCCGCACCAACTGCCCTAAACGTGGGACTATTGATATTTTTTGTGGCTGTTGCTATCGGTATCTCATTTGTGTGCTCTTTATCAGAGGCCGCATTACTGAGCATGACACCATCCTATATTGCAGATGTACAAGAAACCAACCCCAAAAAAGCGGATATGCTAAAGAGCCTAAAGGTCGACAATATCGATCAATCACTGGCAGCTATCTTGACCTTGAATACCGTTGCTCACACGTTGGGTTCTATCGGAGCGGGTGCCCAAGCCACCATTGTATTTGGTAGCGCATGGTTTGGATTGTTCTCAGCCATTATGACACTGGCTATTTTGTTCCTGTCTGAGATTATTCCAAAAACACTAGGCACTGTCTATTGGCGTCAGCTAAGTGGTATGGTGGCGTACTTTGTCCGCGGTATCATTATGATTTTATACCCACTTATTTGGGTATCAGAGCGTTTGACGAAGTTATTAGTACGCGGTAAAGAACCGCAAACGTTCAGCCGTCGTGAGTTTGCAGCCCTTGCTAGCATCGGTGAAGAATCGGGTCAAATCGATCCACTAGAGTCGCGCATCATTCGCAATCTACTAGCATTCGGCGCGATCAAAGTTGAAGACATCATGACGCCGCGCTCAGTAATGCTCGCATTTGAAGAAAACAAAACAGTGGCTGAGTTATTGGTTGATCGTCCAAAGCTCACGTTTTCTCGATTGCCCATTTATGATGGTGATCTAGATAACATTACTGGTTTTGTTTTAAAAACTGACATGCTATTGGCAAAAGTCAACCATGCCACGCACAAGCCTTTGACGCAGTTCAAAAGAGACATCACGTTTGTATTCTCTAAAATGAAACTGTTTGATCTGTTGGAGCTTATGCTAAAAAATCGTATTCATATCGCAATTACCGTTGGCGAATATGGTGAAGTCAAAGGGTTGGTCACATTAGAAGATGTCTTTGAGACATTATTAGGTCTTGAGATTGTCGATGAAATAGATCGCGTGGAAGACATGCAAGCTTTGGCTCGACAAATGATGGACAGACGCGTAGAGCGTTTGGGTATGAAACTCAGTGATGATGAGCAGTATGAAGATAGCAATAGTGAAAACAAATTCTAGCGTTATCGATTGATTGAGTGCTATTGCTATTATCACGACCAAAGTTGTTGAAATCAGAGGATATAATAACCTTCGATTCAAAGAACGGCTTTTGTGAGCATCCTGTGCTTTTATATTCGCAATAATTACACAGGGTGTCACACGGCTGTGAGAATTCAATGATAGGCTCGGCCTATTATATGAGTACGCTTATACCAATATACTGCTAAACTAGATGTTATAAAAACGCTCACTGTCAATCTATGGCAATAACGAAAGTAGCATCGCTAAGGACTATCATGAAACGACTATGGGGAAAGAGCTTAATGACTCTATTACTGAAGGGCGCTAGTATAACTGCGATAGTAGCAGTGGCCAGCACAGTGAGTATCAGTGCGCAAGCTGCCACCATGACCGAAGCTTTGGTGCAAAACTATGCCGCAGCAATGAAATCATCTGCAAATAGTCAGAGTATCAATCAAGTCGCGCGTCTGGTATCTGACGATGCATTGATTTCATTATCTAGAAAAGGTAAATCTACCAGCTTAGACAAAGATGCATATTTGAAGCTGCTGCAAAACAGCTGGAATGATACGTCCAATTATCGCTACGATATTTCTGTAGATAACATTGTTATTACAGGAGATCAGGCAAAAGCCAATGTAACGACAAATGAGAGCTGGACGAAAGACGGTCAGCAAACATCATTTGTTACGACATCTCGTGTAACGCTGACGGTATCTACTGGTAACGCTGTATTATTACGTGCAGTATCACAAGTAGCTATTAACTAGATACTGGTCAATACAATCTATTAGATACTAATAAAAATGATTATTAGTGTCTTTTATATTAGGCTGGTCTTTACTTTACGTTGCATACTATACTATCTCTCAACTTCGTCTTATCACTTTCTGTCGTTAGGAAACTTCCAATATCATGTCTACTGTGCTATCAAAATCTCGCTCGTTTGTTGCGTTACCATTGACGCTTGCGGTATCAACTTTACTCATCAGTGCGTGTAGCAACACCTCAACAGTAAAAAATAAAGGTGCAACCAATAGCTCAGCTATTATTACCAAGCGTCCTGCTAATCAAGGGGCGACTACGAGCACTGCAGATTACTCAACTGCGTTTTTGGATGCAGAGAGCTTGGATGAATTGGCAGATCTATTAGAAGCCACTGACATGACGATGGTGGAGGGCAACCAGCTTGCTATTCAGCAGTATGGTGATCTATGGAATCGTTTGCGTGCCGGCTACCGTATGAACGGTGGTAAGCCGATTTATAATCAGCGTATCGAAGGGCAAAAGAGTTGGTTTACCAGCAGACAAGACTATCTAAACCGTTTGACGGCGCGTGCCAGTCGCTACATTTACCATACGGTACGAGAGGCTGAGCGCCGCAACATTCCAACAGAGTTGGCGTTGTTACCAGTTATCGAAAGCTCGTACGATCCAAGTGGTACCAGTAGTGCAGCAGCGGCAGGCCTATGGCAGTTTATCCCAAGTACAGGTCGTATCTATGGTCTGAATCAGAGCAGTACCTACGATGGTCGCCGTGACGTTATCGAATCAACGCGCGCCGCTTATGACTTTTTGACCGCGCTACACAATCAGTTTGGTAGCTGGGAGCTGGCGCTAGCCGCCTACAACGCAGGACCTGGTCGTATCCAAAAAGCGATTGATGCCAATGCCGCACGTGGACTACCAACAGACTACTGGTCACTACAACTACCAACTGAAACCATGAATTATGTGCCGCGCTTTTTGGCAGTAGCCGAAATCGTGGCCAAGCCTGAACAGTATGGCGTATATCTACCAGCTATCGCTAACCGTCAGCATTTCCGTAGTGTGCCGGTCAACTACGGTGTGAGCTTGTCTGAAGTATCACAGCTTACAGGCGTGAGTTATGATGAGTTAGAGCGACTCAATACGGCATTGACTTCAGGTCGTGTGGATTCCTCTGGTCCACAGCGCGTTATTATTCCTAACGATGTTAGCTTGAACGCTGATGCCAAACTGAGTCTATTGCGTGGTAATGGCACAAGCAATGTATTGGCTTTTAGCAATACAAGCACCCCAACTACAACGACACCAAGCTACAATAGCAAGCCATACACTTCATCGTCATTGCCATCCAGCAGTAGCGCATTGGCTGATTATGCTGCCAGCGCAAGCGTACCTCAGCAAACAACGAGCTATATCTCACCGTCCGCTCAAACGACTAGCAGCTCTGTCTATAATGGCAATGCCTCAGTACGTACCGAGCCGCCAATAACCAATGCAGAAACCAAAAAGATCAATGCTGAGCTCAAGAGCAGCAACAGTCTACCGACTACCTCAGCTCAGATTACTCAGAATAATACGATTGTCCAAGAGCCACCGCTTAGCAAAGAAGAGCGCGACTTCATTGCCAACCAAATCCGTAGCAATACCTCTGAGACCAACGTTATTAACGCGGATGGTAATATCAACCTATCAGCCGTACAGACGCAGCAGTCTATCTTAGAAGCAAGCGGTGAAGAGAAAAAGCTGAGCTTTGCTAAAACGTCAGTTAGTAAACCAAAACCACAAGGTACACGTACCACTTATACGGTCAAACGTGGCGATACGCTATCGAATATCGCGAGCCGTGCAGGGGTGAATTGGCGTGATATCGCAGAATGGAACCAAATAGATGCCAGTGCCAACTTACTATCTGGTAGCACGTTGTATCTATACAACGCCAAAACTATCGAGCCGCTAAGCGCTGCCAGTAACCCAGCCGCCAATCAGCCTGAAAGCTATGTTGTACAAGGTGGCGACACGCTTATTGGTACGGCCAACCGTTTTGGTTTATCGGTCACACAGCTTGCCAGCTACAATAATCTCAGTAGCCGTGCTGATCTGCTCAGAGGACAAAAGCTCTGGCTAGTACCTGGTAAGGTAAAAGCGCCCGCCACAACACCTGCGGCACCATCTACCAGACCAAGTAAATCAAGCACTGCGACTAAGAACTATAAAGTAAAACCGGGTGACGGTCTGATTGCATTAGCGCGTCAATTTAACGTATCGACAGACACGTTAGCTAGCCTGAACGGTATCAATAGCACAAGCTCACTGTATGTGGGTCAAACACTAAAAGTACCTGCTAGTGTTAATTTCGATGCAGCAAGCACCACAAGCTCTAGTAGTGCTAGTAATACAAGCTCAGTAGCGACCACTAGTTATAAAGTAAAATCAGGTGATACCTTGATCGGTATTGCAAATAGCTTGGGTGTTAGTGCAGCAGAGATCGCTGCTGTAAACAGTAACTTTGATGCAAGAGCGCGCTTACAACGTGGGCAAACGATTAAAGTACCGGTTTCAAAAGAGTTAGTTGATCGCCAACTGAATGATAAAGCCGTCAGCTATAAAGTAAAATCAGGTGATACGCTAACCGGTGTCGCCAAACGCTATAATATCGGCTTGAGCGATTTAGCTTCAGCAAATAACCTGAGCACGACGTCTAACTTGATATTAGGTCGTACTATTACTATTCCTGCGGGTGGTAGCGTGGCAAGCTCTTCGGCTTCTAATAGTAGTCAAAGCAACAGTAATCAAAGCAGTAGCAGACAGAGTAGTAGCAGCGGTAAAAAGCTAGGAAATACTGAAAATTACAAAGTCAAATCTGGCGATGGCTTGATTGCCTTAGCTCGCCAGTTTGGTATCTCTGTAGAGGATTTGGCAGCGACCAATGACTTGGCAACAAACGCTCAACTGCAGCGTGGACAGACCCTAAAAGTGCCAAAAGCGACGGTGAGCTACACGGTTAGCTCAGGCGATAGCTTGATTGGTTTAGCTCGTAAATATGGTGTATCAACCCAAGAATTGGCTGAGATGAATAATATCCCTGCTGATACTATGTTGCAACGTGGTCAGCGTCTGACGGTACCCAATCGTTAAGCAATAACGTATTATCGAATGATGTATATATAAATATCGCCCACATAAATGGTAACGCATAAAAAAGCTGCTCTTATATAGAGCAGCTTTTTTTACGTAAAAATTAGGTATCTTAAGATATCCGATATCTGATATCTAATGGAGTCTATTAACTAGACAGTTTGAGTTTTGATAGACTCAAGATAACTTCTGATGTTGCTGACATAATGCATTGCTTGGCCATAACGGCTGTTTGATGCTTTGTTGTCCGCCAAGTACGCATAAACGTTCGCCCAGCTCTTGTCGTCAATGCCTTGGGCGCGCAGTTTACGCTGAATGCTTTTCACCGCATTTGGACCCATATTATAACCAGCAAGTGCAAACCAGACGCGATCAGTCTTGGGTACATCCGCAAAATCTGCTTTCATTTGCTCTAGATAACGAGCACCGCCGCCGATACTTTGATAAGGATCAACGCGATCTGACACGCCCATGGCCTTTGCAGTGTTATTGGTCAGCATCATAAGGCCGCGTACGCCAGTCGGAGATACCGCATTGGCATCAAGATGTGACTCTTGATAACCCATAGCAACCAACAATTCCCAATCATGATTGTAATTGCGCGCTTGCTCTTCAAACGAAGACTGATAATCAGGCAGTTTTTCTGTCAGTGTTTTTTGGAAATGATCCTGACTATAAGCGTCTTTTAGCAAATTCTGATTGTAGAACGCCGCTAGTTTCTGTGTGTTTTTTAGCTTGATGCTATCGCACAAGAAGTAACTGGCTTTTTTGGACAGTGGATCATTAGGTGAGCTGAACGTCCAGCTGACTTTTGGATGCAGACCATTTTTAGTCAAGCTTGAGTCGTAGCCACAGCTAACATTAATAGATGATAGATTGAGCTGGCTTTTTAGTTTGGTACTAGCCGTGGTCAACGCCATATCAGCGTCACCTGATCTCAAGGCTTTGAGTGCAGCCTCTTCATTGGCATAGGCTTTTAGATTGATATCCACACCGAGCTCGTCTGCATAGGTGCGCACGAGATCAAAACCAAAGCCATGTTGGAAGCCATCAGTGGCAAAATAAGTACTATCACCTGGGACAGCGGCAATGGTCAAAGTGTTTTGCAGCATGACATTGGCATAGGCTGATACCTTTGTATTCATTGTCGTTAGGCTCTGTGCAGGCAAAGAGAGCAGAGCGATACTGGATACTTGTGCCAGCTTCTTGGTTCTGGCAAAACGACCCGACGCAGTAGGGGTAGATGAAACGATGTTACTTTTGGTGTTAAGTAGGCGTTTAGATGAACGTAGTAAATGAGAAATACGACGTTTGGCACCTTGCGCAGATCCTTTGACACGATAAGTAATACGTTGCATGGATGTCTCCTGATTTTAGCCATCCTTCTTACCGCAAAAACGCGTAAAAATACATGCACATCATTTGGCATGTATCAATACAGCATTTCAGACGACATCATACTTTTAAATAAAATAAGTATCAGTCATCCTGCTTGATTATAGCGCCACTAGCATGCTCTCTCTAAGAGTTAGCGATGTGGATTTGTGGGTCAGCCCGCTATCGATATGTCGCTTATATGCTTAAAATAAAAGCATAAAACAGTCGTTTCAAAATCTGGACGCACGACTACACGAAGGATGTAAATCAGATGATTCCTTCATCGATAACGCAATATGGCTAATGGCCAAACAACTATATACCAAACATAGGTAAGGTCATGAGTAAGTTATTGAGACAACGACATCAAGCAAAGCAGTAAGGTAATGATTGGCCATTGAGACCAATATATTCATCTACTTTGGTAATGCTAACTTTAATAACTAACGACACCTTGAGTGATTAGTAGTAAGGTGGCTAGCTGCTACAGTTAATTGTCCAGCAATGAGGGTAAGCAGCTCAACCATATTTGATAGCTTATAAAAGTATGCTATCAAAAAGGTAGTGCACAACTGTCATCGCGACACTACAAATAAAAACACGGTATAAATCAAATATCGAGTGTATACATCGTGTTTTAACTGGCGACGTTCCAAAATTTCATTGCTCATAGAGCATGATAAAGTTTCAGATAACCGCCAGCATTATTTTAGCGCCATAACCGGAAGCTGTAATAATGGGAAGTTTCATGACAAAACGTTCTTTCTTACAGGTAGTAATATGCGGTTGCTGCTTGCATTATTCAAGTGGAGTTAAGAAAAAAGCGATAAAACTTAACAATTGAGATATAAACGGTTAAATGTCGCTACATTATGGGCGTAATATTCACAAACTCATTAATGAGTTTTGCGATAATGGCTATAACAACGCCTATAGTCTTTATTAATCGTCTCGAGTTCTGCCCTAATGATGGCCACTATATTGGCTATCTTATGCTGGATTTTCAATATCAATAAAGGTAACTGGCAGTCCATATTCTTGGGCGACTATCTCTCCTAACGCTTGAATACCACCGCGCTCTGTCGCATGATGACCGCAGGCAAAATAATCAATACCCAGCTCACGAGCAATATGCGTGGTACGCTCAGAGATTTCACCAGAGATATAGGCATCACAGCCCATAATGGCAGCCTGTTCGATCATATCTTGGGCGCCACCTGTACAAATACCGACACCTTTGATCACTCTCTCACTATTGGCAGTCGTTTTCGCATTATTATCAGAGTGATGTTCATAATTAGACGAAATATGTAGTGGGGTACGACCGAGCGCTTGGGTAATCTTTGCGATCAGGCTATCAGCACTCTGCGGTGTACAAGTGGCGATATTACCAACAGGGTGTGATTCGTTGGGGTAGAGCGCGCCAGTAATGGTCATATCTAGTACGTCCGCCAGTTTTGCATTGTTACCAATCACGGGGTGCGCATCGAGCGGTAAATGATAGCCAATCATAGAGATACCATGCTGCATCAATTTGCGGATACGTCGACCTTTCAGACCTGTGATAGGCGCAGGTTCACCTTTCCAAAAGTAGCCATGATGAACCATAATCGCATCGGCATTGTCAGCGATAGCCGCATCAATCAGCGCCTCGCACGCCGTCACCCCTGTGACGATACGTTGTATTGGACGACCGCCATCTACTTGTAAGCCATTTGGCGCGTAGTCTTTGAACGCACTGGCAGATAGATACTCATCACAAAATTGCGTCAATGTTTCTGCGCTGATGCTGTTGGTCGAAGGTTCAGTAGTCGTGTTTTGGGTCATTAGGTTTCCTTATTGTTATTGCCTTGCAGTAATGCAGTATTATTCAAATATAGTGCTTAAAAAAAGTTGTTTGAAGACGGAGACTCATAAAAGATAAATAATTGATCATTATCTATCTCAAATATCTGATAGCGATGATTTTAACATGACACTGTAAAAGAGTAGACAAGATGGATAACTGAAATGGTACACGATACGTTACTATTTCACGGCATTGCGGTTATAATTTATACATATGAGTCTGCCTAGCTCTGGATATTAATTGCCTAATCAAGCAATTACCTAATCAAGCCATGATGGTTGAATAATCGCAGTCTTCTTACCTTATTTCTCACTGTCCGTCTGCATTACATTTATAGAGGTTCTATATGTCGTCATCCCAGAACACCAATAACACCCGTAACAAGGTTTCTTTATTAAAATGGTTGCCTTGGGTCTTATTGCTGCTAGTGTTAGTAGCGTTTATCTGGTTGTTCACGAGTATGAAGTCATCATCGGAGGCCACGTGGGAGCCGCCGAGAACCCCGCCAGCCGAGCAGCAAGCGTCAGAACCTATTGCGGATACACCAGCGCCCATCTCTTCTTATCATAATGCAGTTGCGCGAGCGTCACAGTCGGTCGTCAATATCTACACCACACAAACGATGACAGAGCATCCTTATATGGATGATCCTGTACTGCGCCGGTTTTTTGAATATCATGGTGGCCCATCACAAGAGCAGGGCAATACCAATCTAGGCTCTGGTGTGATCGTATCAGAGGACGGTTATATCGTGACCAATGCGCATGTCATCGAAAAAGCGGATGAGATCACGGTTGCGTTCAATGATGGACGCAAGAGCCGCGCCAAAATCATCGGTACAGACCCTGATAGTGACCTAGCCGTGATTAAGGTCGATATGACGGGATTGACACCGCTTGGTTTTCGCGAAAATCCGATACGTGTAGGCGATTTGGCATTGGCAATTGGTAATCCATTCGGGGTCGGTCAGACCGTGACGCAAGGGATTATCTCAGCGACTGGGCGTACGGGTCTTGGCGTCAATAAGTTCGAAGACTTTATCCAGACGGATGCGGCGATTAACCCAGGTAACTCAGGTGGCGCTCTGGTTGATGCTCGTGGTGAGCTAGTCGGTATCAATACGGTGATCTTCTCGCGCTCTGGTGGCTCGATGGGTATTGGCTTTGCGATTCCTACATCATTGGTCGAGCAAGTAATGAATGCGCTCATTAAAGACGGCCGTGTCAGTCGTGGTTGGCTCGGTATCGAAATTCAGTCACAGCTACGTGACCCAACGCAGCTTGAGACGTCAACTGGCGTGGAAGTGCTAAACGTCATCGAAGGCAGTCCTGCTGCCAAGAGTGGTTTACGTGTTGGCGATATCATCCTAACCATCGATGGTGTCGAGATGACTGATGCCAATACCTTGATCCAGTATGTCGCTCGTAAGCCGCCGAACACTGAGTTGGATGCTCAGATACTACGCCGCGGCAAAAACGCTCAAGTAAAAATAATGCTAGAGGAGCGTCCAGCACAAGAACCTATCGATCGTCCTGTCGTTCTACAGGGTGAGAGTATGGATGGGATGGGCGGCAGTATCCAAGGTGATGAGCAAGCACCGATGATGTCAGAAGCAGAGCGTGATCGCATGCGCGAAGAGCTAATGAAACTGTTTGAGCAAGACTCTGTAACACAATAAAGTGTGTTGCTACAATAAAAAGCGCGCTCCTTATCTAAAGGAGCGCGCTTTTTATTGAGTTAAATTTTATCAAAGCTAATGTTCAGGCCAGTCTTTAGTCCTCACTATTTTGCTAAGGCTTTTCAATAAATTCATGATTGATATAGATGACCCCTCGTACACGGCAACAGCAGGGCAGGATTTCATCCTCTTCAATCATGGCAAGCGGGTTAAATGGATAATCGACCGTATGCGAGCTAGCAATACGCTTGACTCGGCAGCTACCACAGTAGCCCTCGCGGCATTGATAGTTGACATCGTGTCCGGTGCGTAGCAATCCATCTAACAGGCTCTCGTCATCATGTAGATAGAACTGCTTTTTACTGGTCATTACCCAAGTCATCGTTGATCCTATTGGGATATGTCTGTGCTATTGCTATCCCTACTATTAACCCATAAGACGATTACAGCGGTAGAAATTTTATAGCGTCAAATTTCTACCGCTCAAACCTTTATAATTCTAAGCTCTTATAGTTCAGATTTTTATAGCTCAAAGCTCTTACAACTCAGCTCTTATAATTCGGAGCCTTTATAGTTCAAAGTCGTCAAAATCACTGTCTGATAAGTCAGAGTCAATCTGACCGACCAAGTACGAGCTAATCTCGGTCTCTTGCGGTGCGACCTGCACATTATCAGACGACAACCACGTGTTGATCCATGGGATTGGGTTTGATTTTGAGTTCGGGAACGCCGCTGGCAAGCCGACGGTTTCCATACGCAAGTTGGTGATGTACTCAATATATTGGCAAAGGATGTCTTTGTTTAGACCGATCATAGAGCCATCTTTGAACAGATAACCTGCCCATTCTTTTTCTTGTTCAGCAGCCTTGCGGAAGATTTCGATACTTTCTTCATAGCATTCTGCGGCAATCTCGACCATCTCAGGATCGTCACGACCGTTACGCATGAGGTTCAGCATATGCTGTGTACCCGTCAAATGCAACGCTTCGTCACGAGCGATGAGTTTGATGATTTTGGCATTGCCTTCCATCAATTTGCGCTCAGCAAAGGCAAACGAGCAAGCAAAAGACACATAAAAACGAATGGCCTCTAGGACGTTGACCGCCATGATGCACAGGTACATCTGCTTTTTCAATGATTGCAAATCAACGGTCACTTCCTCACCATTGATATTATGCGTACCTGGACCGTATAAGCTATATAGTTGTGAGTTGCGATACAACTCATCATAGTATTGGGCGATATCAGAGGCACGACCTAAGATGTGCTTGTTTTGCATAATGTCATCAAAGATAATGTTTGGATCATTGACGATATTACGAATGATATGGGTATAGCTGCGCGAGTGAATCGTCTCGCTAAACGACCATGTCTCAATCCACGTCTCAAGCTCAGGGATAGACACTAGCGGCAGTAGCACCACGTTTGGACTACGACCTTGGATAGAGTCGAGTAGGGTCTGGTACTTGAGGTTGCTCAAAAATATATGCTGCTCATGCGAGGACAGATTGCTAAAGTCGATACGGTCTTTTGAGACATCGACTTCTTCTGGACGCCAAAAGAATGACAGCTGCTTTTCAATCAATTGCTCAAAGATAGGGTGTTTTTGTTGGTCATAGCGCGCCACGTTGACGGGCTGACCAAAGAACATCGGCTCTGTTAGCGCATTGTTTGGCGTTTGCGAAAAAATCGAGTAAGTCATGGGACTGCCTTTATCATTGATATGGTTATGAAATTATATAAATTGGATATGATTATATTATAAATTTTGGTCAATGGCTTTTTGGGTTAAAGGTTCTCTAGCGATATCTGTGAAGGCTCTTTACCATCGTTCATATAGGCTTTGAATATCTCGCTCAGTTCACTATCATCGAGTGCTTCTAATTCATCCAGTGCGCTTTTACGTAAGGTACTCACATCAGACGCTTCTGCTGTTTTTACGTCTTTTTTAGCCGCGCGCGATACTGGTTTTTTGGCTGCTTTTGCCACGCTTTTTTTGGTGACGGCTGCCTTTGGTGCTTCATTGATACTTAACTGCTGACGCACCGCTGCAATATCAACCTCGACTTGTACGATATGCGAGCCACCATCGTTTAGGTCTGAAAATACGTTTGGAATAAACAAACCACCGTCTTTGATGATTGCGGTATATTGCACATGACCTCCGTCGTTTTAGTTCTTTCTAAGTTTTCATTAGGGTTGACGCGTCGCCAGACTGTCATAAACCTTGTTGTTTTCTCTTTTACCGACTGCCAATACATAAACTACCACCACGTCATCTTTGACGGTATATACCAAACGATACCCTATGGTGCGTAATTTAATTTTATAAGTGTCTGTATGTCCAGAGAGTTTTGACGCAGGCACATGAGGGTTGGATAGTCGCTGCTGTAATTTTTTCTTAAATTGCTGCTGGATACTTGGCGCTATCTTTTTCCATTCTTTTAACGCTAGCGGGTGAAACTCAAGACTATAAGTCATCTAACGTGACCTTTATCGGTGTTTGCCCATCATTCATCCGTGCGTTTACGGTTTGGCTGAGTGCCACATCGTCCATCGCTTCCATCATACGCTCGTACATGTCTGTGGAAACTAAGTAAGCCACGGGTTTGTTGTGGTTTAAAATAGCAATCGACTCACCATCCGACTGTTTGATCAAGGCAGAAGGATTGTTTTTTAGCTCTGAAATACTGGCTGTTTGTGTCGCAAATATTGGTTGCATGATCCATTCTCCATTAAAATTACGCTCTAAATATAGGGCTGATTTTAGCACGAAAAATAGGTCTTATTTGTCACTGTGTTAAATTAAATATTTTAGTAGCCAATCCCGCCTACCGCTTGTATCTGCTTTGCCGTTGGCGTGCAGTCTATCGTGTCTGACCGCATTCCTGTTGTCTCGATACTACGTTCAGCCACAGACTGCATCGCCATCGTCGTCAGCAGGATACCGCTATAGTCGGGGCTAAACGACCGTGTTAGGGCGTAAGTTCATATATATTAGAAAAAAATATGGCTGTAGTCTTATATTCCAACTGCTAAGTTAGATATAATGCCTTTAAGCATTTTCTTTTCTTTTTCGGGCAAGCTCTCATTCAAATAATAAGTCATACCTCTATTCATGATAGGGGTTGTACCTGTTGGAGATTTAAAAACTATTAGATGCCTACTTTGAAAAATAACTGCTTTCACTTTTAAATTTTCTTTTATCTTTATTCTAGTATTTTGATTAAGATTCTCGAAGAAGGTTTGTTCCAAGTATGCTGTGTGATAACTTTGTACGATTTTTATAAAATTACTATCTTCAATAGTAGAAGCTAGTATGTCGCTCCCAATCCAATCAGAAGCAAAACTGTGTATAGATAGTTTTTCATGCATTTTATAAAATTCTGAAAAAACTTCTTGTGCTATCTTATTGAATTTTTCGTGATCCATTATATGAGTCAAGTCGATAGCTATAATACCTTCTTCCGCTAGCCCATCGGATATTCTAGCATCAATTTGTTTTATGGCTTTTTTTACTTGTTCTTCTAGCCTCTTTTTGCTATGTATATATTTACATTCAATAGCAGTTTTAGTACCAACTATGATGTCACAGCCTGTGTCTAAGTTAAGGCTAAAATTGTTTTCTAAGCCAAGTTCTAAAAATTTTTTTAAGAAGCGAATAGCTGTATCTAGTTCGAAAAAAGTATCATTATAGGCTTCATTTGTGTCATCAAATGAATTAGAACCTTCAATAATCTTCAGTAAGTCTTTATAATTTATTTGAATATTGATATTAGAGTTGAAAAGTATATTTAGAGATATTAATTTATTAATTATATTGAATAATTTTAAATATTCTTCATTAAATGCGCTATAGTCTAATTCATCAATTTCTCTTTTATAAAAACCAAGTTTAGTTTTTTCAATTGTAGTATTTAAATTATATTTTTTTATTATGCTTTCGAAATTACTGCAAAGAAGTTTATATTCTGACAACATATACTCAATTTCAGGTCTGCTCTCTATATTACTCATTTATACCTCAAATTATATGAAAGCCTAGCATAGCTGTGTAGGTTTGGTATCATAGTATTCATCCTACCTATACTGGATTAAGATTAAAATAAGAGTAAGTAAAAAAGCGAACCCAGCCCCAAAGCCGAGTTCGCTTTTAATACTTAAATCTTACAAGCCCCGCCAGCACAATCATCTTCCATATCCGCTTGGGCATCGTTCGCACCATCACGAGTGTTATGGTAGTACAACGTCTTCACACCCATTTTATAAGCGTTTAGCAAGTCTTTTAGCAATATCTTCATCGGTACACGGCCACCAGCATAACGAACGGGGTCGTAGTTAGTGTTGGCAGAGATACTTTGATCGACGAACTTCTGCATGATAGCGACCAGCTTTAGGTAACCGTCATTGTTTGGCATTTGCCATAGTAGCTCGTACTGATCTTTTAGCTTATCAATCTCAGGCACGACTTGCTTTAAGATGCCATCTTTTGACGCTTTGATAGAGACCAGACCGCGTGGTGGCTCGATACCGTTGGTCGCGTTGGCGATCTGACTAGAGGTCTCAGACGGCATCAAGGCGGTTAGGGTAGAGTTGCGTAGACCGTGTTCCGTGATATCCCTACGTAGCGTTTCCCAGTCTAGATGTAGCGGCTCTTGGCAGATTTTATCCAAGTCGGCTTTGTACGTATCAATCGGCAAGATACCTTGTGAGTACGTGGTCTCATTGAACGCAGGGCACGCGCCTTGCTCTTTTGCCAATTTGTTTGACGCTTTTAAGAGATAATACTGCAACGCTTCAAACGTCTGATGGGTCAGACCAAGTGCGCTGTCGTCAGAGTAGCGTGCGCCATTCTTAGCCAAGTAGTAAGCGTAGTTAATCACGCCCACACCGAGCGTACGACGACGCATGCTGCCGTTTTGAGCCGCTTTTACGGGATAGTCTTGATAGTCGAGCAGGGCATCAAGCGCACGGACGATTAGCTCGGCTGGCTCTTCGATGTCGCTGACGCTCTCGACTTTACCCAAGTTGACCGCTGATAGCGTACAAAGGGCGATTTCGCCTTCTTCGTCATTGATGTTATCCAGTGGCTTAGTCGGTAGCGCAATCTCCATACACAGGTTGGACTGGCGAATCGGTGCCACGCTCGCGTCAAATGGGCTATGGGTGTTGCAATGATCGACGTTTTGGATATAGATACGACCCGTACTGGCACGCTCTTGCATCATTAGGCTGAACAAGTCTGCAGCTGGGATTTGACGGCTACGGATGTTAGGATCATTTTCGTATTTGGTATATAGCTCTTCGAATTTGTCTTGGTCTTCAAAGAATGCATCATATAGGCCTGGCGTGTCACTTGGTGAAAATAGCGAGATGTCTTGACCTTTGATGAGGCGCGTGTACATCGTTTTGTTTAATTGTACGCCGTAATCCATATGACGGACACGGTTGTCTTCGACGCCGCGGTTGTTTTTGAGTACCAGTAATGACTCAACTTCCAAATGCCATAGTGGGTAAAATAGGGTCGCAGCACCGCCACGGACGCCCCCTTGTGAGCAGCATTTCACCGCTGTTTGGAACAGTTTGTAGAATGGGATACAGCCAGTGTGCTGCGCTTCACCGCCACGGATAGGGCTACCAAGAGCACGGATACGACCTGCGTTGATGCCGATACCAGCGCGCTGTGACACGTAGCGTACGATGGCGCTAGTGGTTGCGTTGATTGAGTCTAGGCTGTCACCACATTCGATCAGTACGCACGAGCTAAACTGGCGCGATGGCGTACGTACGCCCGACATGATAGGCGTCGGTAGGGAAATCTTAAACTGTGAGGTCGCATCATAAAAGCGTTTGACATAGCTTAAGCGGCTGGCCTTGTCGTAGTTAGCAAACAGGCACATACCGACCAGCATATACAAAAATTGCGGGCTTTCATAAACGCGCTTGGTGACGCGATCTTGTACGAGGTACTTGCCTGCCATTTGCTCAACCGCGGCATAGGCAAGATTCATATCACGCCAGTGGTCAAGGTATTCTTCTAATTCATCAAATTCAGCACGGCTGTAGTCCGCTAGGATATGCTCATCATATTTGCCAGCGTCGGTGAGCGTTTTGACATGGTCATACAGGTGCGGCGGCTCAAACTGGTTATAAGCAATCTTACGCAGATGGAAGATCGCCAAGCGCGCGGCGAGATACTGATAGTCAGGCGTGGTTTCAGAGATCAGATCGGCGGCTGATTTGATGATGGTTTCGTGAATATCACGAGTCTTGATACCTTCATAGAACTGGATGTGCGACTTTAGCTCAACTTGCGATACCGACACATTGTCCAAGCCATCAGCCGCCCACGCGATCACCTTATGAATTTTGTCTAAATTAATAGGCTCTAAACGTCCATCACGTTTGGTTACTTGGATTTTATCAATATGTGTCATGTTGGCCTCTATTTTGATTGCTTATAGTGATGCTGCGCGCCAAAGGAGCGGCAGACATTCTTTATGACGCGATTGTAGTCGATGGTAGCAGCGGTTTTTTGGCAACAAGCAGCCACTACCCATAGTGATAGCAAAGATCACTGAGTACTACATGTAGCGTTTTTCTTAATCGGTAGGCACAATATAGCGGGAAAATTTTGAAAATACTATATTGATTTTAGGATAAAACTATGTTGCTACAAAGTTGTAGGCGGTCCAAATTTTGGCAAAGGACGATGGGATAAGGGTTAGGCGCAAATGAGGTCGATTATAAATTTTTTGTAAAAATAGTGCGGCCGTTTGCTTTTTATTTTCTCAGCGATTATCGCCTGATAACCATCATCGTGGCGGCAATAATGCGGGCGCAGATTGTACATCAAACCACAAAAAATCGCCACCCATATGTTATTACTAGTGAGTGACGATCTGGACTAAAAAGGTGCTAAACCTGCCTGAACGATTTATAAAACCATGCGAACCGTTTTGGCATTATCAAGAGACGCATAAAGCTTGTTTACTTGATCGGCCTCTGTCAGATATAAATTAACGCGGGCTGAATGAAAGCGACCTGTTCTAGAAGGTTTTACCTCGATAGAGGCCAAATCAAAATCAGGGAACTGACTGCCCAAGATGAGCTTGATTTCATTAAGCAAGCTCTCGTGCTCGCCTTCATGACCAATGATGCTGAGTGGGTAGTTCATCGGGAACTCCCAAAGCTCAGGATTTTGAATGTCTGTTTTTTTGCCTTTTAAGACGCCGTCATTGGGCGTCATATCCGTCATGCTGACTTCTTTTTTGGACGTTTGATCAATGTTTTGATTGCTGTTGTCTTTTGGATCATCACTCATGATGGCAAGCCTCACTTTTATAGATAAATAACTGGTATAAAACACCAGCTGATATGGATATTTGATTGAAATGATACTGACTGTAATGACATCAAAAATCTGAGACTGGCTCAGTGTTTTTATAGGTAATATTTTTGAATAGATCAGAATGAGCCAGCGGGTTAGCGTAGGGGTTTTACCCACGGTGTCGTTGTCTACTGTTTATAGTGGCGTGCGGTAGATTATTCAAGTTACGTTTGCCGCTCGTTTATTGTATGGCGCTTAGATGACGGCAATATTTACGGCAAATAACCATCAATAGGCATAATGTCAGTCGGCAGATTGGTCTCTCCTAACGCTTCTCGCAGATTGATCTCGATCGTGCGGGACAATGCCGTCAATGGAAGTTGGTTGGCTGCCAAACCAAACGGCTCTTCTAACTCTTCGCTCAGTGTATCTAGCCCAAAAAAGGTATAAGCAATCACGGCACAAACCAAGGGCGTTGCCCAACCAAGCGAGGCGACCAAGCCAAAAGGCAGCATGATGCAATACAGGTAGGTCGTACGATGTACCAGCAGCATATAAGCAAAAGGCAACGGTGTGTTATGAATGCGCTCGCAGGCTGCCAAGACAATCGTCATAGAGGTCAGGCGCTCATCCATGTTTTGTATGACTTGCTCTGAGACCAGTCCTTGCCGCCGAATATCGCCGAGATGCTTACCCATGAGGCGCATTATATGGTCAGGGACATTTTTTGCTTGATGCATACCATCATGATCTACCGCTGTGACAAAAGGCTTAATATCCGCCCAAGGTGGCGTACCACGCAGCCTATGGCGTACAGCATGTGCAAAAGCAATGGTCAGATATACCATGGTGCGCTGAGTTTCACGACCATGCTCGTTGTCATCATCTATAAAGGATAGGACTTGGCGCGTTAAGCTGCGAGCATCATATACCAACTGGCCCCATAGCATCCGTGCTTCCCACCAACGCTGATAGCTGGCATTATTTCGAAATCCCAAAAACAGCGATAATGCGATGCCCAATAAGGTAAAAGTGGCGATACCATAATAAGGAAAAGAGTCAGGAATCCAGTGTTGAATAATGGTAATGGCTGTACTAAGGATGGTAACTAATAGCAGCTGCGGATATATTTTTGGAATGATTGAACCGCGCAGCGCAAAAAATATCTTAAACGGGTGGGGTGTTTGCCGGACAATCATGTCAGCTTCCTAGCGATGGGGTATATGGAGACACTATTCAATGTCTCGTGTAATTCTAATACAGAATCAAGATCTGTAAAGCCCAAAAGACTATAAATTTATTCAAACTAAGAAGTAGGGTGGTCGCTTAAGCTCGGTAATTGGGATAGCCAAAAAGTTAAATCCTCGCCTATGCTTTTTGTCAGCAGTGCCTATTTGCGAATGTTCAACACGCTCTAAAGAGTCTGTCTCTAAAGTAGTTATTGACGTGTCACGAGCACATTTTTGGGATGTGACAGCAATCGCTGCGATTGATAAAGTCATTATCAAATTTCGCCGTGAAGGCACTGAGGTAGAGCTTATTGGTTTGAACGAGGCAAGCCAGACGATGATAGACAATTTCGCTGCACATGACAAACCAGATGCTGAGCAAAATTTAGGCGCGCATTGATAACATAGATTAACAAACACAAAAAAGCCGAGATAAACTCGGCTTTTTTTATTTAGCTTCATTGAATATTAGTCATTTTCTAAGAAAGAGCGCAGATGCTCAGAACGTGAGGGATGACGCAGTTTACGCAACGCTTTTGCCTCAATCTGACGGATACGTTCACGGGTAACATCAAACTGCTTACCAACTTCTTCAAGTGTGTGGTCGGTTGGCATGTCGATACCGAAACGCATCTTTAATACACGGGCTTCACGCTCAGTTAGATTACCGAGTACATCACGAGTGGCTTCTTGTAGTCCAGCAGACGTTGCATCGTCGACAGGGCTTGAGATCGTACCATCTTCTATGAAGTCACCTAGGTGTGAATCTTCATCATCACCGATAGGCGTCTCCATAGAGATAGGCTCTTTAGCGATCTTGAGCACCTTACGGACTTTGACTTCGTCCATCTCTAAACGCTCGCCTAACTCCTCAGGCGTTGGCTCGCGGCCCATTTCCTGTAGCAGCTGACGTGAAACACGGTTGATTTTGTTGATCGTCTCAATCATATGCACAGGAATACGAATGGTACGCGCTTGGTCAGCGATAGAGCGCGTGATTGCCTGACGAATCCACCATGTGGCATACGTTGAGAACTTATAACCACGGCGATATTCAAACTTATCAACGGCTTTCATCAGACCGATATTACCTTCTTGGATCAGATCCAAGAACTGTAGGCCACGGTTAGTGTACTTTTTGGCAATAGAGATAACCAGACGCAAGTTGGCCTCAACCATTTCTTTTTTGGCGCGTCGCGCTTTTGCTTCACCAACGGCCATACGACGTGCCACGTCTTTCATGTCGTGGATTTTCATATCGAGCTGCTGCTCATAATCACGAATACGGCGCTGAAGTAAAATAACGTCATCAGTGACTTTTTCTAGCGTGCCCGCAAATGCAGGCTTACCTTTAATACGCTCAATGAGCCAATCGACATTGGTTTCATTGCTAGGGAAGGTCTTACGGAACTCTTCACGCGGCATACGACCACGGCGAATCACCAAACGCATGATTTGACGCTCTTGCTTACGCACGTCGTCGTAGACGTCATGCATGATCGCCATGACTTGGTCTGACAAGCGATTATTGAGCTTTAACATCATAAAGCGTTCAGCAAGTAGGGCATACGCAGTATCCGCCTGCACGCTACCACGACCATAATCAAGCAGCGCTTGCTTGGCTTTGATAAATAGATGCTCGATCTCTTCTAGACGCAAACGTACTTCTTCTGGATCAAGACCGCTGGTTTCTTCTTCAGCTTCTTCTTCCACGTCGTCTTCGTCTTCATCTTCGTCATCATCAAGTGCTGCGGCTTTGGCATTCACTTTAGCTTTGATGATAGGCGGGTTTTCTTTTTCTTCTTTGATGCGCTCACGCTCTTCTTTTGCCGCATCTTTGGCTTCTTGAGCGGCGATTTTATCTTCTTCGGTTTCAGGATCTAAGAAACCAGTGATGACGTCAGATAGCTTTTTTTCGCCATCTTGTACTTTTTGGTATTCATCAAGGACGAACTGTACGGTGCCAGGCCAGTAAGCCATGGCATGCTGCACGTCACGAATACCTTCTTCGATACGCTTAGCAATGGAGATCTCACCTTCACGGGTAAGAAGATCAACTGTACCCATCTCACGCATATACATACGGACAGGGTCAGTGGTACGACCAGGCTCAGTCTCAACAGAGGCGAGTACCGCCGCTGCCTCATCTGCTGCCATGTCATCATCACTTGAATCATCGTTCATCAAGATGTCATCGGCATCAGGGGCAGACTCAAAGATTTTGATACCAACATCGGTTAGCATCTGCACAATATCTTCGATCTGATCGCTTTCGGTAATAGAGTCGGGCAGCTGGTCATTCACCTCAGCATAGGTAAGATACCCTTGCTCTTTGCCCATTTGGATTAAGGTGGCCAGTTGAGATGTGGACTTAGAAACTGACTTATCGTTCATAAATACTCGCTTACTTGCATCGGACATTTTTATATTGTGACTCGCTATCGCTCGCTCTTTGCGTTGATCTTATCAATGGATTGATCAAAATATGGCGTAGAGGTTGTCAATAATATCAAAAATGAGTTGATATGAATAAAGGCTCAAAACACTACAATAACAATGCTAAAAAACAGCTAAAAATTAGAAAAGCTAAAAAGACTTCAATACAGTACCTAAAAAAATATAGTACTTAAAATTTAATACTCAAAAATAGTATCTAAAAGCAGATACGTAAAATAATACCTAAAATTTGTGCTTAAAGATGCATGCTCACAATCATTAACCAAGCAGTGCTGTCAATATACAGCGACACAGTTTAACACAGACCGCAGTCGTCAAGCACGAGCTAGTGATAGCTACCGACCATTTTTTGCCGTTTATTTGCCATCAGCTAAATGATTTAGGAGTGACTCATGCTACTGGGCATAATCATTAGTAGTGGGGGCAGTGGCTAGAATTTTAAAGGGGCATGATTTGATAATTAAACATTAAGACTGAACGGTGACCATCTGTGCCGATTGCTCTGCCTGCTGTGCCCGTAGCCAATCGTTCAATAATTGGGTTTGTTTACGGACGATCGCAAGCTTAATATGATCAGGGTTTTTTATCAGCTCTTGTATTTTTTTCTTCATATTGCGCTCAAGCAGCTGACTGACTAGCTCTTCGATCAGGCCATCAAGCCCCAAAATATTGCGCGCAGTTAGCGCTTTATAAAAGCCGCCCCAATTACGGCTCAGCATGTCTTGGGTCGCAGGCTTCACATTTGATAAGATAAAATGCGCTGCTGCGTTGGCATCTTTTGGCAAATAACTAAGACAGCGTTTGATAGTGCTCACGATGTCAAGCAGAGCCACGTCTTGCAGGTCTTCCCAAGCAAGCGGACGCAGCGTATCGGCTGAAGCTTTTTGTTTGATATGCGCAGGTAGGTGTAAGCCATTAATACCAGACTGTTGCCAAATCGATTCGATAGGGTCATCAATGAGTGCGCGCGGCTGAAACAAAAAGCAAAGCTGCAATTGTTGGCTGATGGTCATATCACCATCAAAGTCTAGCAGCGCATCTTTGGCCTCGACATTTTGACTGCGCCTGCCGCCAAGCTTTTGATAAACATCATTGTTGAGCAAATAGCGAAAGCTACTGCCTTTTGGCAAAGCGGTCGTCAATGAGCGTACTTGCGACATGAGCTTGGCTTTACCTTCAGCCAGACTCATGTCATAGCGCTCACTTAAGTACGCAAAAATATACTGTGATAACGGCATGGCTTGGCTGATTTGCTCACGCATGGCATCGCTGCCATGACTCTTGATAAACGTATCAGGATCATGATTGTTAGGCAGGGTCAAAAACCGCAACTCTTTATCATCAGCAAGCACAGGTAAGGCAACTTCAAGCGTACGCCAAGCGGCTTTTTGTCCGGCACTGTCGCCATCAAAACTCAAAGTCAGCGTTGGATTGAGTGTCAATAGCCGCGATATTTGGCTTTCATTGATTGCCGTACCCATCGAGGCGACCGCCCCATAGATGCCCGCTTGATAGAGAGCAATGACATCCATATAGCCTTCTACCACCAGCCAGTCGTTAGCACGCTGCTGCCGTGATTCGTAATAGCCATAGAGTACATGCTGCTTATGAAAGACGGGCGAGTCTGAGGAGTTGATGTATTTTGGCTTGACCTCATCGTCGAGCGCCCGACCACCAAAACCAATGGTACGACCTTGGTTGTCACGAATAGGAAAAATAACCCGATCACGCAGCAGATCGTAGTCACGGCCAGACTCTGATTGGCGCACGAGCCCTAGTGCCTTAAGTCCTTCAATATCTTGTGGAAACTGGTGCTCAAGATGCTGCCATCCAAATGGCGCGTAACCTAAACCAAAAGTCTCAAAAGTCTCTTCAGTGAGACCGCGTGACAAAAAGTATTGCTTGGCATGAGGGTGAGTGTGTAGATTATGCTGATAGAACTGCTGGATCTGCTCGAGTAGCTCGTACAGGTTGCCATCTTGATCAGCGTTCTGATCTATACTAGCCATACTTGCATCGTTATCTGTCAGCCACACTGGCGGATATCCACTGTCATTTGCATGGTTTGGCGAATACGGCTCTGAGGAATACGAGTCCATCGAATAGGACGCTGAATCATACGCCTCTAACGGTGGAAAATTCTCATAGCCTTGATTGTCATTATAAATGGGCTGGTCGATGTAATTTTGGTCAACATTGTTTTGATGACTGGCTTGACGGTTGTTTTGATAGTTATTTCGATAGCTGTCTTGGTTTGTGCCGTCTTGGTTTGCACCGTCTTGATTTACTTTGCTGTGCTCTATCGTTGGGCTAGGCACATTGTGCACAGGCGGTGGTGCAATAGGTTTTGGCGTACGGCGTTGATAGCTGACGTTCTGTTGCTCTTCTTGTGGTACTTCAATGCCTGTTTGTTTAGAGAGCTCATTGACTGCTTCGATAAAGGTGAGATTCTCGTAATCACGCAAAAAACTGATGGCATTGCCACCGACGCTACAGCCAAAACAGTGATAGATATTTTTTTGTGGATTGACATAAAAAGAAGGCGATTTTTCACCGTGAAAAGGGCAGCAGCCTTTATATTCACTACCAGCGCGTTTAAGCGTGGTGTGTTTGCCAATGATGCTGATCAGGTCAGCTTGGCTATTGAGTTGTTCAAGAATATGGTTAGGAATGCTCATACAAAAAACAGTTTACCATAGGTCGATTATGTTGGGGCAGAGGTAATAAGGTACTGCTAGAAAAATAAGGCCAACGTAATGTTGACCTTATTATCAATGAATACAGACTGTGTTAGCTAGGCTAAAAGACCTCACATAATCAATTATTATCCATATCCCTCACACTGTCGTCATTTAGCGTAGTGCGACGTGTTGGATTGGTATTTAGTGGATCGACGTTGGCTTCTCGTGCAGTCGAGCCAGTGCTTGATTGGCTGGTCACGCGCTCAGCTGACGCTTCAGGCAGACCTAGGCCTACGCTGATACCATTACGAGCAGCCGCATTGTTGGCGACTGGAGTGTTGGCAGGCGTTGTGTTTGTCCCTGCTAGTCTCAACTGGGCTGCGTTGCCAATCATTTGGGTTTTGGTCGCGCCGTTATATTCGCCAGTTGCCACTGAGTTGTCAGTTGTGTTTGAGCGACCAAGCTGTCCAAAGGTAATCTTATTGAGCCAAGTGCGATCACGTTTGGTGCTCAGTTTGACTTTGCCATTACTAGTCAGCATGTTTGGATAGTTGATTTGCAATAGGGTTTTGTACTCATTTGCTAAGTCTGTTAGACCAAGTTTTTCGTGGCTATAGGCTAGGACAGCAATGGCATCTGGTACTGACTCACTCAGTGGATAGTACTGGAAGACCCATTTGGCACGGTTGACAGCTGCCACATAAGCTTCACGCTCGATATACCAGTTGGCTGCGCTCATCTCGCTTTGTGCAAACTGATTATAGATAAATGTCATGCGCTGGGCGGCATCTGGTGCATAGGGACTATTTGGGTATTTGCTAATAAGTTCTTGGAAATTGGCAAAGGCAATACGTAGATACGCGGTGTCACGCTCCGCTTGGTTTAATTTAAACAGCTTCAAACTCTCAGACGAGCCTTCCATATTGGCAACGCCGCGTACATAGTAAGCATAGCTGACTTGGGGATTAGAAGGGTATAGACGGATGAATTGCTCAGCACTCGCTGCTGCCATCTCGTATTTATCGCTTTGATACTGTGCATACATCATATCAAGTAATGCCTGTTCAGCGTATTGCCCAGTTGGGTAAAAGGTACGCAGATTGGTCAGTTCTTCAACACCTTGAACATAGCGGCCTCTATCGATTTGAGCGATGGCATCGTTATAGTAACCTTGCTCTGACTTTTCCGCGGTTTCTACCGCGTCGACATCTTTGGCGCCAGTGAGGTTTTTGAATGTCTGGCAACCTACTAGATTGACGCTAAGCGCAAGTAAGGTTATTGAGGACAGTTTGATAAACGTATTGCCAACAGCTTGCATACTTCTTCTCCGACACAAGACGCATAATAGCAGCAGTGCTATCATGCTATATAAAAGGTTAGTGATAAAAAACGATGCTGAGTATTCAGCGATGCACAAGCAACACGTTTTTCATCGAATGCAGTTTTTGTTATGACGTATTGTACTGGTAGATTGGGTCTGATACATAGAGCTTTTATAGTAAGCCTGTAATAGATTAAATGCATTTAATCATATTCAAACGGTTTAAATGGCAAACACTGTCAATAAAACCCAATGGTATTTTTATACTGTATTTGAATATGGCATAGGAATACAGTGCCATAGCATACAGCAAAACATGGCTATACTTTATAGAATAACGTTTGCTTCGTCTATTTTTTCGCTATCTATATTTTATAGGCAGTTTAACATGAGCGGCTATCACGAGCGATACCGAATATCGCTGGCAGGAACAAATATACAGTAAATTACAGCAATGTTATGTTCTAGAGAGCTAAGCAGTAAAGCTTGGCACCTCAGAAGCGCTCAAAAATTCACAGATAGTATGCACTTTTATAGGGCTTGGACGCGTGACATGATACACTAGGGCGGTATTGTCTCCGCTTTTTTGACCTGCATAGCTTTTATTATTTGCTAGAAGTCGAAAAACGACAATTTTTTATTATTTTATCTTTGAATGAAGTCACCTAACAAAATATAGTTAGTAACTTTACATAGTTAGCAACTTTGCTAGGTATCAATCCGCTATGAATAATGATGCCATGACTACCCATTTATCACCGAATCAATCGCTAGAGACTGATTCATCAGCACAAGAGTCACCAATGCCAAATAACGTTTTAAATAATGACGAGCTTGACAATCAAGAAATGATGGATGAGCAGGAAATAATGGACGAGCACACTGATGCTTTTGATAACGACGACTTGCTCGAAGAAGATAGCGATATTGATGAAGCACTTGACGATGGCGACATGGATGAAGGCGACGACGATGAAGCGCCAGTAGCTGGCCAAGCAGTGCCAGTAGTGGTCGATATGACGCATATCGTCACAGAAGATGAGTCTGGCTTACGTATCGATAAAGTCGCTTCACAGGTGTTTGCAGACTTTTCGCGCGTGCAACTACAAGGTTGGATCACGGACGGTAGCTTACTTTATAACGGCAGTGTGCAAAAACCAAAGGTTCGTGTCAAAGCAGGTGATGTCCTACATCTATCAACGACGTTGCAGCAGCATAGTGAAGATCAACCAGAAAATATCGATATCGATGTGGTCTATGAAGATGATGATGTATTGGTGATCAACAAACCTGTCGGTATGGTGGTGCATCCAGGTGCGGGTAACCAGACAGGCACATTGGTCAATGCCTTGCTGTACCATTATCCACAGCAGCATCATTTGCCGCGTGCAGGATTGGTACACCGTATTGACAAAGACACCTCTGGACTACTGCTCATCGGTAAAACCAAACCGGCTCAAATGGCGCTGATGGAGCAGCTAAAAGACAAATCTGTTTATCGTCATTATCAGTGTGTGGTAGCAGGCGATCAAGCAAGCTTGCTGCGTCATCGCCGTATTGATGCGCCGATAGGGCGACATCGTACTCAGCGTACCAAAATGACAGTCATGACTGCCGGCCGTGAAGCGGTAACCCATCTATTAAATGTCACGCCACTGAATGACAACTACTGTCTGTTAGATGTCGGGCTTGAGACGGGTCGTACGCACCAGATTCGCGTGCATCTGAGCCATGTGACCTATCCGCTCGTAGGGGATCGCATCTACGGTGGTCGTCGTCAACTGCGTGCAGGTTTGACAGAAGCACAGCGCCAAGCCATTAACAACTTCCCGCGCCAAGCATTGCATGCTTATACTCTTGGGTTTGTGCATCCGGTAACTGGTGAGGATATTGAAGTGACAACACCTTTGCCAGAAGACATGCAACAGCTAATAGCCGTATTAAGCGACGGCTATGATGACGAGTAAACGCTATTGAGAAAAGCGGCTGTCTAAAGGTGTTTACGACAATTGCCAAGTTTGTAGTGATTTAGTGATGCCAATTTTTAAACAGTCAGTAGATAAAAGGATGGGGCAGTCGTGACAAACAAGCTTCCGATAATAGATAATTTTCCAATGACCATGCTCGCGCAAATGGATGACGTGGCTGTTTTCCAAACGGCTGCTTTTGCGCCGAATAATATTGACGAACCTGCTACCGTAAGCCAGCAAAGAGGGCTTGACAGTCAAGCAAACCATCAAGCAAATTATGGCGCGCTAAATCTAGGCCTGCATGTTAACGATGATGCGACAAAAGTATTGGGCAATCGCATGAGCCTGCTGACGGCTATCAATAAGCAATTAGCCTGTGCACCATCACAAAACGAGCAGAATACGGCTATCAGCAGCTTACATTGGGTCAGTCAGATTCATGGTAAACAGATCCATGATATTGATACGACGCCTTTGAGCATGGCACCAATGGCGGCTGACGCCATAATCAGCAAGCAAAGTGGTCGTGGACTGGCGATCATGACGGCAGATTGTGTGCCGATTGTCTTATACCAACCCGCCAGCGGTAAAATCGCCGCCATTCATGCAGGTTGGCAAGGATTGGCGTGCGGCGTGATTCGAGAGACTGCTCAGCGCTTTACCGATTCAGGGGCTATACAGGCTTGGATAGGGGTGTGTATCAGTCAGGCCAATTATGAAGTGGGTCATCAAGTTCGTGACCAATTACTGGCTGGTTGCTTAGATAATCAATTACTCACTGCGTCAGATAGTGATAATTTTGATGGTCTATATGTGATGCGCTCAGATAGTGGTCTTGAAAATCATAGCGATACTCAGCATTTACATAAGACAGTTGATAAACTATCGAATTGCGCTACAGTACACACGGATAAAGTTAAGCTAAACTTACCAAAACTGGCCGCTGATCAATTAACAGCCGCTGGCGTGTCGATAGATAGTAAAGAACCTATCAGCTGTAGCTATGCAGATCGGCATTACTATTCTTATCGTCGTCAAACGCATATGCAGCAGCCTGCAACGGGAAGAATGGCGCTTGTGATTGTGCGCCGCGCTGCTACGTAAATGTCAGATCACAACTAACAAACCTATTGAGTGCGCTGAGTCGTCTTGCACTCGTACACTATATTATTTTTATTTAACCATTATTGTCATTATTAGAGTCTGTATGAATACAACTAGCGAATCCTCAAAAATATCTCCTGATAGTACGCCTAACGTATCGATTGCTGTTATTTTTCATAGCAACTACGGTCATACTAAGCGTGTCGCTGAAGCGATTGTACAAGGCGCGCATCAGCAATTACCAGAGGCCCAAGCAAAAGCTGTCGATATTTATGATATTGACTGGGATTACTTAGATCAGGCAGATCTATTGGTTTTCGGTAGCGCGGTATATATGGGCAGTGTCACCGCTGAATTCAAAACCTTTATGGATGAAACCTCAAAGCGTTGGTATAACAGAAGCTGGGAAGGCAAATGGGCAGCCGCGTTTGCCAATTCAGGCGGTCTGAGCGGTGATAAACTTGCCGTGTTGCAGCAAATTTCTCTATATGCCATGCAGCATGGTATGAATTGGATTGGTCTGCCGCTTATGCCGACGGGTCATGAGGCGCACGATCTCAACCGTCTATCTAGCTTCTTAGGTTTGATGACGCAATCTCTTGACGGACCACCTGAAGAAACGCCAGGGAAAGGAGATATTGATACCGCTATTTGGTTTGGTGATCATTTGGCTAAAACCATCATTAAACATCAGCCAGCGGATAGTAAGCGTTAGATAACACAGTGGGTGACAGGCTACTCCAGTAAAAAAGCAGACACTATTGATGTCTGCTTTTTTTATGTCAATGTTATGGAGTAACCATTTTATGGAGCAACCAAATTAGTCGGTACAGGCTTAACAGGAATAGGGCTATCAACAAATTGGAAATGTTGACAACCAGTCAGCATTAGCGACGCTATCAGCAGACAAATAGAGGTAAGTGACTTCATAATAGTATCTCAGAGACGATATATTACCCAATAATATATCTTGTATGTCTATCTATCGTTAGAAGCGATGACAGTTAAAAGTAAGGTTTACTTTTAGGTATTATATATAAAAACAGGTCGGTTATATAACCTTAAAAAGGTACAAAGACTTGGCTTTGTTTTTAAAGAAATTATTTATTCAGTCATGACGTAACTTGTCTACTATGCGTTTGTATTAGCTATATCAATGACTAACATGACGAGTATTATAAACTATCTCTGCTGTTAGGATTGATAGCGGTTATCAGATAGCGGCTTGAGGGTCAATCATTTAGCAGTATCGACAGATGTTTGAATGGGTTGTGTTATAAATAAGAATAGTGATAATATGTTGAAAGCTGACCAAATAGTCAGGTATATAGCAGTACTAATTCTTGGCAAAAGCTCCTGATAATTACTGCTATTTATGGTCGATTTATTCGCTATAAAAGAATGTGCGATATCCTACTCATCGACATCCTGCAAATGCGACATAGAATAAATAGTAAGTATATTAAAAACTAAAAACGTACTTGCCGATAAACTTACTTGAGCGGTTGCAGCAAAATATAGATTAAGCGTTTACCTTTCGTACTCAAACCACTAATGCTTCTCAGTCTTATACTCACTTTCATTATTTTAGCCGAGCCTTGCTATGATTAGTTTTTATCTCAATGGAAAATACCATGAGCTAACCCAGCTTAACCCCAATACGACAGTGCTTGAGTATCTACGATTGCATGAAGGCCAAACGGATACGAAGGAAGGCTGCGGCAGTGGTGACTGCGGTGCTTGTACGGTAATGGCTCAACGCCTGCCTAGCACTAACCAGCAAACGCTTAATGATGAAAATGGCAACGAAAAAAATGCTACGCCTCCATTCTATACGATTAACTCCTGTATTACGCTAGTGTCGCTGATGGATGGTCATCACCTGATGACAGCGTCCTACTTGGCGGACAATCCTGGGCATCATCCAGAACGTGCTTTGCTGCATCCAGCACAGCAAGCACTGGTTGAATGTCACGGTTCACAGTGTGGTTTTTGTACCCCTGGGTTTGTCATGTCACTGGCTTGCGTTTACGAAAACAATCGTATGCAGACAAGTTCAGAAGCAGCAAGTCAGAGTGATGCTAAGAAGTTGAGCTATGATGAAGTGGTTGCGTCAATATCGGGTAATCTCTGCCGCTGTACAGGCTACAGGCCGATTATCGAGGCGGGCCTACGAATGAGTGACATCGGTCAACAAAGAGAAACAGAACAGTCAGCGGTGAAAGATTTAACCATCAGTCTAGCGACCGATGCGATGGCAACTAAAAAAGCAGCAGTGGTATCTAAAAATCCATCAGATGAAGCTGAGTCGGACAGTGTAGAGCCAAACGCTCTCAAGCCAGCATTGATGGATGCGGATCGACAGCTATATGCCCCAAAAACATTGGATGCACTCAACGAGCTATTGGCAGCTAATCCGCAGGCGACGATCTGGGCAGGTGGTACAGATTTAGGACTGAGTGTGACGCAGCATCTAATCGATCATGATGTCATTATTCAGCTCTCAGGTATTGAGGCGCTAAAGTCTTGGTCGCTATCAGATGCAAATAGTAACACATCGACTGACGAACAAACTCAAAGTCAGTCACTAGTGCTAGGGGCTGGTATGAGTTACAAGCAAATGCTCCCTGTGCTTGAGCAGTATTTTCCAAGTTTTGCGCAAGTGTTTGAGCGCATTGCCTCTCCGCAAATTCGCAATATGGGCACCATCGGCGGTAATATCGCCAACGCATCCCCGATTGGTGATTTGCCACCGATTCTCTTGGCATTAGATGCGTCAATTCATTTGCGTCATTGCGCGCCGAATCGTGAAGAGCCAAGTCATGCGTCTTATACGGATGAAATCATACCGTTATCA
This sequence comes from Psychrobacter sp. C 20.9, assembly GCF_001921765.1. Taxonomy (NCBI): domain Bacteria; kingdom Pseudomonadati; phylum Pseudomonadota; class Gammaproteobacteria; order Moraxellales; family Moraxellaceae; genus Psychrobacter; species Psychrobacter sp. C 20.9. The sequence goes on from NZ_MRYC01000003.1 coordinate 63,281, forward strand.
GCATTCTTCTTAGATTATAAAAAAACCAAGTTGCAAGCAGGCAGTTATATTGTCGCTATTCATATTCCTTTGATGCAAGATCATCAGCATTTATTTATCCATAAGATTAGCAAACGCTACGAAGATGATATCTCAGCGTGCTTGCTTGCGGCGCGGCTTGATGTGTCAGCAGATGGTGCAATTATCGACAATGTAAAGCTTGGGCTCGGCGGCATGGCAGCGATACCACTGCTTGCGGTGCACTGTCAGCAAGCGCTTATTGGTCAAGCTACTGATGTTGCAAGTTTTGAGCAGGCGGCACAGGTGTTATCTGCAGATGTCACACCGATGACGGATGTCAGAGCCAGCCGTGAATATCGCATGCATGTGGTGCAGCGTCTACTCGTGAAGTGCGGCAAACAATTAGTAGCAGAGATGCAGGCTGAGAGCGCTTGACTATCAGCGTAATTGAGTATCAATACTGCTTCATGAGTGTATTTGTCAGAAATAAAAAAGCGCATCAGTAAATGCGTACTAATAGAAGAGATTTGCTATGAGCCATCATTCGTCCTTATTTGACAGTTATAGTATCCGCCGCGTGCGTCCGCCAAAAAACAAGATCGGCACGTCAGCCAAACACGACAGTGCGATCACCCATGTCATGGGGACGGCAACTTATGTGGATGATATTACCAAACCACAAGGTACGCTACATCTGGCAGTGGGCAAAAGTAGTCACGCCCATGCACGGGTATTGAGTATGGATTTGAGTGCTGTCAGAGAGGCTAATGGGGTTGTTGATGTTTTAAGTTTTAAAGATTTACCGGCGCAGACGGATATCGGTGCGGTGTTTGATGGTGAGCCACTGATGGTGAACGACATCACAGAGTATGTGGGTCAGACACTCTTTTTGGTGGTGGCGACCAGTCATCGCGCTGCCAAAAAAGCCGCCACCAAGGCAGTAGTAGAATATGAGCCATTGCCAGCGGTACTTAGTATTGATAAAGCGCTAGAGCAAGAGTTATTTGTGCGTCCGAGTCATTTTATGAAGCGTGGTGATGCGGCGACGGCACTTGAGAATGCACCCGTTCGTATTGAAGGTCATATTCATATGCGCGGGCAAGAGCATTTTTATCTCGAAGGGCAAGTGTCTTATGTGGTGCCGTGTGACGATGGCGGGCTGGAAGTGTATACGTCGTCACAGCATCCAAGTGAAGTGCAGCAGCTCGTCGCCGAAGTGACGGATTTGCCCTTTCATGCGGTCAATACCGTGGTGCGCCGTATGGGTGGTGGTTTTGGTGGTAAAGAAACGCAAGCGGCGGCATGGGCGTGTCTGTGCGGTATCGTTGCCAAGCGCCATAACGTTCCTGTCAGTATGCGGTTAGATCGCCAAGATGACATGGTCGTGACCGGTAAGCGTCATGAGTTTGCCAATCGTTATGAGGTTGGCTTAGATAAGTCTGGGCGTATATTGGGCGTCGATATGCAACTGGCAGGTCTGTGCGGTTATGCGCCAGACCTGTCTGATGCTATCGTCGATAGAGCGATGTTCCACTGTGATAATGCCTATTACTATCCAGCGGCTCGTGTGGCGGGTCATCGCTGTAAGACGCATACCGTATCCAATACGGCCTATCGAGGATTTGGTGGTCCACAAGGGCTAATGACCGCTGAATATATGATGGATCATATTGCCTATACCTTGGGCCAAGATCCATTACAAGTGCGCCTAGCAAACTTATATCAAGATGGTCAAAGCACCCATTACGGTCAGACCATTGAGCATTTCGATTTAGCAAACATCATGAGCACACTGGCAGCGGATTGCGATTACGACAAGCGCCGTCAGCAAATTATAGAATTCAATCAAGAAGCCGCCGCTGAAGGTAGTGACAAGCGTTTGGGTCTTGCGTTAACACCAGTAAAATTCGGCATCTCATTTACGGTGCAGACGCTCAATCAGGCGGGTGCATTGGTACATATTTATACCGATGGCAGTATCCACCTCAATCATGGTGGGACGGAGATGGGGCAAGGGCTATATATCAAAATTGCCCAGATTGTCGCCAATGAGTTCGATGTGGATCTAGATACAGTAAAAGTATCAGCGACTCGTACGGATAAAGTACCTAATACCTCACCAACTGCCGCGTCATCAGGTACCGATATCAACGGTAAAGCAGCGCAAAATGCTTGCTTAAGTATTAAAGCGCGCATTGTTGAATTTGCTGCTGAGCATTTTGAGGTGTCACAAGAAGACATACGCTTTGAAAAAAACCATGTTTATATCGGTGATAAAAAGACACTAACCTTTGCCGAAATGATTCAGCTGTCGTATCAAAACCGTATCAGCCTATCGTCTACTGGCTACTATAAAACGCCGAAGATATTTTACGATCGCTCCAAAGCATGGGGACGTCCGTTCTTCTACTTTGCCTTGGGTGCTGCTTGTGCTGAGGTTGAGATTGATACGCTGACAGGTGAGTACAAAGTGCTGCGCTGTGATGTGCTGCATGATGCAGGACAATCGATCAACCCTGCCATTGACATCGGTCAGATTGAGGGCGGTTTTGTGCAAGGCATGGGCTGGCTCACAGCAGAAGAGCTGATCTGGAATGATAAAGGAAAGCTTGCATCCGATAGTCCTGCCAATTATAAAATTCCAACAGCGCATGACTTGCCTAAGCAGTGGAATGTCAAATTATACGACCGCAAAAACGAAGAACAAACGATTTATAACTCTAAAGCCGTTGGTGAGCCGCCGTTTATGCTGGCAGCTAGTGTCTGGTGCGCTCTCAATAACGCGGTGGCTAGCCTTGGAGACTACAAAAAAAATCCAGAGCTGACCATGCCTGCGACCCCAGAAGCCGTATTAAAAGCAGTTATGCGTATGGAAGGTTCGTCTTGGGATCTAGAGACCAAAGCGGACAAGGATACGATGGATAGCCTTGCCAAAGGCGTAGAAGAAAAGGGCGGTCTCTATAACGACAAAGTCATGCCGCAAGATGTGCGTCATGCCAAAGATATCGATCCAAAAGAGGTGGTAGGCAAGCAGACCGATGAGCAGCCAGAGGCGATAGAGCACCCAAATGTCGCAGGGGCAAGAGGTCCTGCGCACAGTGAGTGATTCATTAGCCCCGCCAGACATCTGGTATGAAGGTCTAGCGCGATATCAGCAGCGAGGTATCGCTCATGTGTTGGCAACGGTTGTGGCTGTGAATGGCTCGGCCCCGCGTGCGCTACAGGCAAAGATGATCGTCACGCAGGATGGTATCGTAGATACGCTGGGCGGCGGTGGTCTAGAGCACGATGTGATTACCACTGCTCGTCAGCTATTAAGTGGCGAGATATCCGCCACGGTATCCAAACAAGTCAAACCAAAAGTTTCTGAAGCTAATGAGACAAGCGCGTCAGCTCCTTCTAAAGCAGTACGCCGTGACGCGGTTTATACTAAGCATTACCCACTGGGTGCGAAATTGGCCCAATGCTGCGGCGGTAGCGTCACTGTTATGTTCGAATGCTTTAATGTGACACCGCCAATGTCAGTACTGGTATTTGGAGCAGGTCATGTGGCCTCAGCACTTATGACCATCCTTGCTGAACTACCATGTCAGGTAGATTGGGTAGACAGTCGCCCAGAGATGTTTGAGCGTTACTTAATGGATAAAACCAGCTCCAGTGAAACGGGCCAAGCAGGCAACAGTGCCTACCAAAACCCCACACCGAATCAATCACAACTCTATCAGCTACCAGTGCATATCCGTCCGCATATCGATGACGATCCTGTCGATTTTGTGCGTCCATTTATCGAGCAGGGTGGTCAGCGTTTTATTTTGGTTATGACGCATGACCATAGTGTGGATTTTGAGCTGGTGCGCGCAGCATTAGATACTATTTCTGATATCTGCTTAGCTGATGATAAGCGCTCAGATATCTCATTACCTTATGTTGGCTGTATTGCCTCATCCACCAAAGCCAAGCGTTTTAGAGACCGTTTGATTCAGCGTGGCTATAGTGAGCAACTAGTCAATCAGCTCACCATGCCAATCGGATTACCCATCAGCGGCAAAGAGCCAATGGCGGTGGCCGTGTCTATCGTAGCGCAGCTCTTACAACGTTATCATCAGGTTGCTCTTTGAAGGGACTAATTACTTCATGAAACCGTGTCATTTTTCATTAAATAATCAAAACGCTCAGTACTACTACGCCATTGTGAGACTACCAAATGACCCTACATATTTATCAAGCTCATTTATTACATTATATTAGCGAAGATGACCTTGCTAAGCGTACGGCTGCTGAATTATCCGATACTAGAATTCCTGAATTTTTCGTAAATCTGACCGTTGATAAAGATACAACGTTGCTTCCAGTAATTGCAGGCGTGCGTGTTTACCCTGAGTATATTGCCGACGGTGCACTTGTTATTGATGATGAGACTGGACTGATTATTAATTATGGCAGTCGAGAGGCGATGCTAGCAAATTATGTGCTGACCGCTACTAATGACAGTCAAGAACCAGTACAGATTCATGACCATCGGCACAAACTCATCATGCCGGGTTTTATCGATACCCATGTTCACTATCCGCAGATAGATATGATCGCCGCTTATGGTGAGCAACTGCTCGACTGGCTCAATAATTATACCTTTGTGACGGAAGCCAACTTTGGTGATCCAAAAATAGCGCATGATACCGCGCAGTTTTTTTTGAACCAACTACTTGCCAATGGCACGACCAGTGCGATGGTTTTTGCGACCAGTCATCCATTATCTGCCGAGGCGTTTTTTGCTGAAAGCCATAGGCTCAATACGCGTATGATCACGGGTAATGTCTTGATGGACCAAAATGCGCCTGAGGCGCTATGTGTGCCTGCTGAGCAAAGTATCCGTGACACTCAAAATATCATTGATAATTGGCATGAGCGCGGGCGTCAGCATGTGGCCATCACGCCGCGCTTTGCGATTACGTCGAGCCCTACACAATTACGTCTGGCAGGTGAGTTGTATGCCAGCCATGACAGTGTGTATTTGCAAACGCATCTGGCAGAAAACCGTGATGAGGTGGCTTTTGTGCAGGAGCTGTATCCCAACCATAAAGGCTACCTCGACGTCTATGATGATATGGGATTACTGGGCCGCCGTACCACTTTGGCACATGGTATTTATCTTGAGACACCAGAATACGAGCGTCTACGCGCGACTGGTACGCAAATATCACATTGTCCAACGTCCAATCTGTTTTTGGGTAGTGGGCTGTTCGATTTACCAAAGACGTTAAGTTATACCGGTGTTAGTATCGCCACCGACGTTGGAGCAGGGACGAGCTTATCGATGCTCACGACGTTATCAGAGGCGTACAAAGTCCAGCAACTACAAAGTAATCAATTATCAGCACACCAAGGGTTGTATCAGATCACTTTGGGCAATGCGCAGTCGCTACTATTGGATGATAAGATTGGTAACTTTATGCCCAGTAAAGAAGCGGACTTTGTCGTGATTGACATGAAGGCCACAGCATTGTTAGAGCGGCGTATGGCGCAGACCAAAACCCTTGAAGAGCAGTTATTTGTGCTGATGATGCTGGGTGATGATAGAGTGATTGAGGAGACGATAATTGCTGGTCAGAGCCGCTATCGAAAATCTGCAGTCTGATAAACTGGCGAAAAACATGAGTCACAAAAAAGCCCCGTTTATATATCATAAACGGGGCTTTTATCGGTTTGATCTGTTTCTTTTGTTATGTGCTTATGAGATAGCTTGGCGGCTTTTTTTAACTGACATTTTCTAATTGACGTCTTCTAATTCAATAGACACACCCCAGTCCGTAATGTGTATCTCATGGCAGTTGTTGCCTTCGCCATTGATACGATCAATCACCAAAAAATCACTATCGCGTCCAAGCGCCAATAAGGGATGATGCCAGACGTTGGCAGCATACTGTACGCCTTGATGCGACTTGGCATAAAACACGGCCAGATCATCAGGCGACTGCGGCGGCGTGCCTGCTTTGGCAACGACGATGACATAGTCCTGACCTTCCATCGACACAAATGCTTGTGTGCCAAACGGATGATACTCCATGACGGAGAGGGCAATCGGATTCTCACGTTTTTTGGCTCGAAAGATACTCATACCGACAGTGCCACCCTCAAGCTGACTCGCAGCAAGCGCATGATGGCGAACCGCATAGCCATTATTGATCTCGTAAGTGTTGTCAGCGGTTTGCTCCTCCTCACTATAGCGCTCGATAACCGAGCCGTAAGGGGCAAAGTCGGCTTTGGTCAGAGGCTGAGCGGTTAAGATAACACTCATTATTTGACCTCTGCATCAGCAGTAGTACCCGCCTGATCTGCTACTTTGCCAAACACGCGCACGCGGCTGATACCACCATCGGGGAAGATATTGACGCGAATGTGCGTGATAGGCTGGTCTATTAATAGCTTGTCGTGACCGAAGGTATGGACATCATCCGCATTGGTTTTTTGCGGCTCAAGCAACGTATCCCAAAACATACTTTGAGTGACCAAGGTTTGCTCTGGGGTGTCTGGCGAGTAGACGGCTTGAATGGATACTTTATCAGGGTAGTTGCCTTTAAAATGAGCGGTATCGATTTCGATAGAATCCACGATACCTGCTTGACCTAAGGCAATAATGCACCAGTCATTGCCTGGCTCACGGCGGCGACGCGTCTCCCAGCCATCCCCCATATTGGGCGCTTTGGTCGGTAACAGTAAGTTGCTGGCAGCGCCAAAATGTGCGTCGTTACTGGCGATTGCACGACCGCCATTTAACGCGCCTGCCAAGTCGAGCATTTCACCTTGATTGTTTAGGCTGGCATCAAGTTGGATATCACCATAGACACGCAATCGAGCCACGCCGCCATCTGGGTAAATATTCAAACGGATATGTGTGACCGTTTGCTCATCATTAATCTCAACAAACTCATGGTGATTGCCCTGTAGTGGAGTCATGCCGACAAGGGGCTGCCAGTTTTTACTGTCCCAGTCTTTTTTACTGAGACTAGTAAGCTCAGTTTCATCTTGCTGTAGTAGCTCTGGCGCGTATAAGCTATCGACACTGGCAGAAGAGGGGAAGTTACCCGTAAAGTGACTGGTATCGATATCGAGACCTGCGATTTTGGTCGGACGCGCCAGTTGGATGATTAAATAATCATATCCCAAATGACGCTTGCGGCGCGTCTCCCAGCCGTCCATCCATTTACCGTTATCATCAAATTTGCCGACCACAAAAATAGGCGCATCAGGATTTAGGATGCGGCTTTTATCCGCAAAAAAGTCATCAGTCGCAAATAGCGCTTTGGCACCCAAGCGACTGTCGGCTACGTTAGATCTTTTAGTAAAGGCTGGCAGGCTCTCAGGTAGATTATTTGCTGAGATGATTTGTCCCACTTCTGAAGTGTTTTGACTCATCATGATTCCTTTTGTTTAATATTAGGTTTGATTGATTGAGTGTCGCTTGTTTTATTTATTCGACACACTGCGATGTATTCAATGAGCGAGGCAATGGCAAAAGCTACATCCAGTTGGCAGTGTTGTCTGGTGTTGCTGGATGGTTGTCGTACCAGTGCTTCGCGATCTCATCACGGCGGCATATCCACACGTCAGGCTTATTGGTGATGTATTGCAAAAACTGCTTTAACGCTTTGATACGTCCTGCCCGTCCGATAATGCGACAATGTAAGCCAATGGTCAGCATTTTGGGGGTTTCTGCGCCTTCTTCATAAAGGGTGTCAAAGCTGTCTTTGAGGTATTGATAAAATGGCTCGGCATGGGTAAACCCTGGACTCGAAGAAAAGCGCATGTCATTGGTCTCTAAGCTATAAGGGATGACCAAATGCGGCTTGCGTGTGATTGTATTGCCATCTTGGGCTTTGACATTGAGCCAGTAAGGCAGCTCATCGCCATAGGAGTCAGAGTCATAGTGATAGCCACCTTGTTCGACGACCAACTCACGTGTGTTTGGGCTATCGCGTCCCGTATACCAGCCGAGTGGCTGCTTGCCGAGCATGCGCTCAAATATGTTGGTTGCACGGCGAATGTGCTTACGTTCCGTCTCGCGGTACATATATTGATAAGTAATCCAGCGTAGACCGTGACTGGCAATCTCATGACCGTCTTCTAATACGCGCTCGATAATATGCGGGGTTTTTTCGGCAGCGGCAGCACAAGTAAAAGTGGTGATAGGAGCGCCGTACTCTTTAAAAACATCCAACACCCGCCACACACCAACACGGCTACCGTATTCAAATGCAGACTCAATAGACTGGTGACGGTTGTTAAACTCGGGCGTACCCAAGATATCCGACAAGAAGCGCTCGGACTGTCCATCGCCGTGGATGACGCTATTTTCTGCCCCTTCTTCGATATTCAAGACAAACTGTACGGCGATTCTTGCACCGCCCGGCCAATTGGCTTTTGGTGGCTTGCCACCGTAGCCTTTTAGGTCGCGTGGGTATGTATTTTGATCAAAATCACTGATGATTTTTTTGCTCATTGTTTATGTTCCTATATCTCGTAGAGCCTTAAATATTTAATTGAATATTGCTCGCCAAGGAAAGTTTTCTATTGATAACAAACTACAGGGATGATGCGTACGCTACAAGCTGCTGACGTTCTATATCTGTTAACTGAGTGATATTACCAAGTGGCATATAGCCAGTTTGTACCGCAGTGACGATTTTTGCTTTATGGATTTTTAGATCTTCTGGTGTTTGCAAAATAATACCTGCTGGCGGGGCAGCAAAGCCTTGCTGTGTGGGCTGCGCTGCATGGCAAGTGCTACAGCGCGTATGTACAACATCCATCATAGCGTCATCTGCTGATGCGCTCACTGGTACTACTTCAGCAGCAGTGGCGGCATTATTGCTAACACTGCTATTATTAACGTTATCAGTATTAGTATTAGTATTAGTATTAGTATTAGTATTAGTATTAGTATTAGTAGTCGCGCTTGTAGCTGTTGGGGTGCTATTAGTTGTCGTAGGTGTTACGGAGGCAGTAGCAGGCATTGCAGGCGCTGGATCAATTGGTTCAGGTCGCATCCAAATAATCAACAATACGGTCAGTATGGCTGGGATAACCAAGTAGCGTGGTTTTTTATGCCCTAAATGTTTTTGATTAAAGTAATGACGTGCCGTTGCAGTAATAACGCCAACAAACACCAATACCAACCAACCTTTTTCATGAGCATACATCATCGGATAGTGGTTGCTAATCATGGTAAAGATGAGCGGCAGGGTAAAGTAGTTATTCATCAGTGAGCGGTTTTTGGCTTGCAGTGCCAATTCAGCGACTTCTTTGCCCGGTTTTTCACCGCGCCGCACACAGTCTACGAGCGCTCGCTGCGCTGGCATAATACCGAAGAATACGTTACCGACCATCACCGTGCCCAAAATCGCCCCGATATGAATGAATGAGGCGCGATCACTAAACAGCTGATAAGAGCCCCAGCTCGCGATGACCAGTAAAATAAAAATCAGGGTGCTAAAGATAAAGGCGTTTTTACCCAAATGACTGCGCACAATGACTTCGTAAATAAAGTAACTACCAAATAAAAACAGCAAGCTTGTCGCAATGGCACCGATACTGGTAAAAGGCACTTTGCTTGGATCGATCAGATAGGCAGTTGCATTGGCATAATAGACGATCGACATCATCGCCGCACCCGTCAGCCACGTGGTATAAGCTTCCCACTTAAACCAATGTAGCGTCTTTGGCATTTCCTCTGGTTCGAGTTTGTATTTGGCAATCTCATAAAACCCACCGCCATGGACAGCCCAAAGATCACCTGAGATGCCTTTGTCTGCTTTCCACTGTGGCGGCTTGCGTAGGCTCAGATCCAGCCACACAAAATAAAACGATGCACCAATCCATGCCACCCCTGCGATAACATGAAACCAGCGAAAAAATAAACTCAACCATTCGAGAAGATAGGCGCCCATGTGGTAAGTGTCCTTTAATATGACAGTGTCTTGATAAAATATTTGTGAGCGGATAACGATTTTCGCTCACAGTTTTTTGATAATAAGGTTCGGTTATGATCCGCGGTAGGTACTATAACCATGCGCACTCAGAAGTAATGGCACGTGATAGTGGCTTGCGTCTTTTATCACAAAGTCGATGACAACCTGCGGATAAAATGTCGTCAACTGCTGGGCGTCAAAATATGCCTGAGTATCAAACGTCACAGTATAGCGCCCCGTATCTAGCTGACGCTCAGTGCCATCAATGCTTGACTCAAACTGCCAAGCATCTGGTGTCACGCGGCCATCGTGATTGGTCGTCCCATGCGCAAGCAGTATCGTGTCACCTCTGTCTGGTACGCGGTGTAGGCGGACGGCGATATCAGCTGCAGGCGTGCCCAAATGAGTGTCTAAGATATGTGATGATAAGGTGGCAGACATAAGGCTTCCTTTGTATTTAGTAAAGACGTAAATAGAGTAATGATGCTAGCGTATTTGATAAGTAGAACGTCGGACAAACATTGATAGTAATAATGTGGTTTGATAGCTGTTGATCATCTAAGCATTACCTAATAGTTTGCTTAGACGTAAACGTGTGATTTTATTTTGTTCTGCGGCGGCATTGGCCAGCTCTGTGGCACGGTCGTTTGGCAGGCGCGCTAATAGCAGATCGAGCATTTGCGACGCGCTTTTGCCGGTTGCAAAGACAATAAAAATAAAACCAAATTTATCAAGATAATCTTGATTGCCTTTAGCGAGCGCTTCGAGTACATCGTCTGCCGCATCGTTAGCGCCAGACTGCTCATGTGCAGCGCTATCTTGTGTATTGCGATATTTCTCTTTTAAAGAAGCCACATTACCGATTTGTGGATGTCCATCGAACGCTTCTAGCAAGTTGGCCTCATTGGTTTGCACGTCATGCCAGATAGCATCGCTATTCGCTAAGAGCGCATCGAAATCTGCAAAAGGACGCGCATTGGCAAGCTTATTTGCCCAAACGCTACTGGTACAGCAGATTAAAAGCTGAGCAATGGCTACTTCCTGAGACAAATTATTAAATTGCGCTAAGGTTAAGCTCATGGTGATATCCTTTTTGTTGATATGACAGCCCATTATGTGGACTGGATAACTATTGTTTAATAAAGGTTTATACATGGTGGTTTTTTGCTTAGACTTAGCGATAGCAATCGATGTTTTTATGGTTCATTTTTTAGTTTTTCGACGTTTGCATTGTTATTTAAGCAAACCCACAGTGCGTATTTAAGTTGCTAGCTTTCTAATCATGATAAATTGACGATACAGAACGTATTTTTTGAGGAAATACTAATAGTTGAGCCGCAAAATGACATGGCAGTATAGTTTTGGTCGTAATACGTGTGATTTATAATCACCATTCTGCTAAAACCTGACTAATTGGTCAACTGTTTTATGAGAATTTTTTTATTTGGTGGTTCTTACTGCGAAAATCTGTGCATTGATATATAAAAACATTCAAAAATATAGCGACTATTTTGTCGAACCAGCCACTTGGAGTGAGATACCATTGTTATGACTCAAGATAATCAGCAAGAAGAAACCCTGACTACTGATGCGCCTTCGCATCGTAGTCAACAAGTTACGCGCGCGCACAATCAAGCGTTGATACTGGCAGCCGCTGAAGAGGAGTTCGTGCTCCAAAGCTATCGCGGTGCTACGATGCAAGGCATCGCTGATCGAGCAGGACTGCCTAAAGCCAACGTTCACTATTATTTTAAAAACAAAAAAAACCTATATATGGCTGTGCTACGCTCGATTATTGAAGAATGGAATGACGGCTTGGTGACCATGACAGTGGACAGCGATCCAAAAACCGTCATTGAAAAGTTTGTCCGTACCAAGCTGCATCAAGCTTTTGTCAATCCGAGTCGTCATAAGTTGTTTGCCATTGAGGTCATCGGCGGTGCGCCTCACTTGCACGAATTTATGTCAACAACGATGAAAGATTGGGTAAATGATAAAGCGCAAGTCATGAAAGAGTGGCATAAGCAAGGCAAGATTGGGATTACAGATCCCTTGCAACTACTAATTTTGATATGGGCGACGACCCAGCGTTACGCTGAATTTGAGATTGAAATTGTCGGCCTGATGGACAAAACAGCTTATGACGCAGAAGATGAAGCACGCGCAGCAGATTTTCTAGTGCCTTTTATTTTACGAGGCTGTGGACTTGAATGATTATATACAGTTAAGTCATTGTGATTAAGCGATCACAGTGGACGAGGTGCATAAACAAATTTTATGGCACCTCGTTTTACTTTTAGATAGGGCTAAATATTCAAATTTATACCACTTTTTGCGCTGTTTTTAAGCCATCTTCGGCATGTTGTTCCGCAGTATCAAATTCCACACCGTAGTTTTTTGGTAGGATCATATCAAGCGTGATTGCCACAATACCGGACATCGTCACCGCTGAGCCAAAGATGTTTTGGAAAAATTGCGGCGTCTGTGAGAGTACATCAGGAACGAATGCAATACCCGTTGCTAATCCTAGTGATGTGGCGATAATCAAGACATTACGATGGGTAAAATCCACGGTGGATAGTATACGAATACCCGCAGTTGCGACAGTGGCAAACATCAGTAGCGTGACCCCGCCTACGACAGGCTTGGGCAGCTGCGTGAAAATCGCACCGAGGATAGGAAATAGACCCATCAGGCACAAGATACCGCCAACATAAAAACCAACATAGCGACTGGCAATACCTGTCATTTGAATCACGCCATTATTTTGGCTAAAGGTTGTCACAGGAAAAGTGTTGAATACAGCCGCAATCAGCGAGTTGACACCATCACCCAACACACCACCTTTGATGCGCTTCTCATAGAGCGGGCCTTTGATCGGTTCGCCTGAAATCATAGAGGTAGCGGTCAAGTCGCCCGAGGTCTCAATACTGGTAATGATGTACATAAAGGCAATGGGAATAAATGCCTGCCAATCAAAACCAAAACCATATTTAAAGGGAATGGGAACGGTGAAAAACGCCGCTTCAGACACCAATGAAAAATCAATGCGCCCCATAAATACGGCAGCGAGCAAGCCTAACATCAGACCGATAAAGATAGCACTTGAGCGAATAACCTTATTGTTAATAATGCTAATGAGCACCACACTGACGAGTACGCCACCACCTAAGAGTAGGTTTGGAATACTACCGAAATCCTCAGCACCAAACCCACCTGCCAAATCAGTGAGACCTACCTTTGTTAGGGACAAACCAATCGTGACAATCACACAGCCAGTAACAATAGGGCTCATAAATGATTTGAGTTTGGTGATAAATTGACTCAAAAATATCTCAACAAATGCACCGAGAAACGACACGCCAAAGATAACGGATAAAATCTCTTCAGGACTACCACCGCGGTTTTTTACTACAAATCCTGCTGTCAATACTGCCGCCAAAAAACCAAAACTGGTGCCTTGCAGTGCCATAAGACCAGAGCCAATTGGCCCTACTTTTCTAGTTTGAATAAAAGTCGCTACCCCAGATACGATCAACGACATGCTAAGAAGATAAGGAATATGTTCCCCTAGGCCTAAAGTGCCACCGATGATTAATGAAGGGGTAATAATGCCAACGAAAGCAGCAAGTACGTGCTGTATGGCACCTAAGAATGCTTTGATAGGGTTGGGGCGGTCGTGCAGTCTATATAATAAATCAGTATTTGCTGGAACGTTTTCACTCATGGTGGTTTCCTCCTAGAATAACTGCTTAGCACCCAATTAACTGTATATATCAGACAACGTAACAAATCATTAGATAAAAATTAAAACCCAATCCTTGACCTGTTTTTTATCGATTCAAATAATAGGGGTAAGTTCCCGACCTTAAAATAGACAACAGCAATAGTTTATATTTGTTGGCCAATATCTAAATAACCTGACCAATTAGTCAGACCTATTTAGGATATAGGTAAAATGAAAGTTAATGCAATGTTTTTTTTGGTACTAACCGGTTTACGGGTATATTACTAACAATAAGGAAGAAAAATGAGTTCGAATGAAGGGTGCCTAAGAAGAGTGCATAAGACGGCGGGCAGGTTTTACTAAGTAGGCTTTATCACTTTTCTTCTAGCAGCTTATGACACAAAAAAGCCTTAATCATAATGAATATGATTGAGGCTTTTTGTATGAGTAAATTCTAACGTTGTGATTCAGTTGCCTAAATTACTTTGGACTTGATGACCATACGGGTGAGCGAATGATGCCTTGTCCTGATTTGCCGAACGCTTCGCCACCATTCAATGATTTAATCGTTAGTACACCTTTGCCGCCTTGGGTTGACGCATAGACCACGCGCTTGCCATTGGGTGAGAAGCTTGGGGCTTCATCGATACCTGTGTTACCAAGGTTGGTCGTTACTGCACCATTGCTATTCATAATCGCGGCTGATCGACCACTCAAAAAAGCAATTTGTGTACCGTCGCTGCTAAACTGCGGACTGGTTGCATAGCCACCATTAGATACTTTGGTGGTGCGTCCCGAGCCAAACTCATAACGATAGACTTGTGGTTTATTGAATCCAGTTTTGTCACTGACAAATACAAATGACTTGCCATCAGGAGCGTAGCTTGGCTGCACCTCACTGCTTGGCAAATTAGTGAGGCGTCTAGGCGTACCGCCACTGGCGCTTATCTCATAGATATCGGCGCTACCCTCAAAGCTACTAGAAAATAGGATTTTGCTGCCATCAGGGGAGAATGACGGACTCAAGTTACTACCAGAAAAAGGCGTTAGCACACTGGCGCCGCCGCCACTGACGTTTTGAATGTAGATGACGGGATATGATTTTTCACGTTGTACCGAGTAGGCAATGCGATTGCCGTCAGGTGACCATGCTGGTGAGAAGATAGACCCTGCTACCTCAGTGATGGTTTTGGCGTTTTCACCATCAGCATCCATCACTTTTAGACGAGAGACTTTTTGTTTGCCAGTGCCTGTTTCTTCTATATAAGCAATACGCCCTGAGAAATCCCCTGGAATGCCTGTAATCAGCTCATAGACTTTATCTGCGATGACGTGACCGGCGTAGCGCATGCTTTCTCTGTTATTGTCAGCGGTTAGGCTTTGCTTGCCTTCTATCACGCGACCAGATTTGACATCGATGACCTCGTAATCGGTGACGATTTTGCCGCGATTGGTACGAGTGCTGCCGACGACCAAATAAGGTATGCCCATACTTTGCCATACTGGCAGTGTGCCTGCCAGCTCGCTACTGCTGCGTGGCTGCTGCGGTAGGTTTTGGCTGGTGACTTTTAGTTCTGTATTATTCAAATCATTTAAAATAATAGGGGACAAAACAGAATCGCCTGCGAATGGTACAAACGCGACTTGGTTTTGTTGGACAGGAATCTCATAGTCCAATTCTAATACGACAGGGGCTGCGAGCACGCTTTGCGAGATAAGTAATGCTGAACTACCCGCAAGTAAAGAGGCTAGTAGTTTTTTATGAGTATACATGGGTCAATGGCGCTCCTAAAATTAATATGATAGTCATTTTTATAGTCGATGAGGCAAGTATTTAGATGAAAAAACGATGCGATAAAAGCCGCTTAACATCACGTTATCAATAATACAAGACGCTAGCAACTGATTAATTGCTACCTTTAAACTGTATGGTAAAGGTGGGGTATTTAGGGTCATCAGCATCGATTGGTAGGCTACCTGTGTTGAGCACTGCTTGTTTGGCAGCTTCATTGACGACGTTATCAGGACCAGACGCGCTAACATTGACCACGTCACCATTGGCATTGACGGTGATGGTTAAGGTGGCACGCTGGGTAGAGCCTTTCGCTGCGGTAGGCGGCGTATAGTTGCGCTTGATTAGATTGATGATTTCACTATTGCTGGCTCCGCGACTACCACTTGAGGCAGAGCGACTACTACCTTTGGAGGTGCTAGAGGTTGAGGTGTCGCCGGAGATGGTTGATTGACCATCTGAGAGACTAAAGGTTCGGCCTGCATTGCCAGAGCCATCTGTATCAATCTGTATATTGCGATCGTTAGCCGTGGGGCGTCTGATCTTGGGTGGGTTGTTTTGCTTTTGACGAAAATCTCCAAGCCTTTTTTGCTCTTCGATCATCTGCTCTCTTTTGTCTTGCTCTACTTGATCAAGCTCCTCTATCGCGGATTCGTCTAGCTGCGCTGCCCACTCAGCCATTCTGCGCTCATATTCTTGGTTTTGCTCGCGCAGGCGTTGATGTTGCTCTTCACTCATAAGCATAGGCTGACTGGCAGGCTCGTCAGATCGCGTAAACACAGGGACACGCTGGGAGTTCGGCTGGCTTGGATTTTGAGCGCTTGAGCTGCTACTATTTGAGGTTTCTTGTTGAGCGCTACTGGCTGAATCGCTGGTACTGCTGTCCATTTGCATGGCGCTGGCTGCTGCACGATTGGCCAATATCTGTCCTTGCATTTCAGCGAGCTGCTCAGGAGTTACCATGACCGTCTCGATGCTACCAGCAGTCTCAACCTCAGTGGTCTGATAGTTATAAACCAGTATGCCGATTATAAGACCATGTGCTAGCAAACTGAGTAACGTAGGCAGTGTTAGCCCGTTGCCTTCAGGTTCGGTGGGGACATAGACGGCGGGCGCATTATGCATGATATGGATACTCATGAACGTGGTTTATCGGATTGGCTGCTATGATGTGACATACCTATATAGAAGGTATAGCTATTGGAGTGATGGCGTCGGTAAAGGCGCACCAGTCAATAACCCTACTTTTTCAATACCTGCCTGCTGCAAAGTTGCCATGAGCGTCATGATAGCGCCATATTGGTTATTTTGATCAGCATTAATCATCACTTGCAATGGCTCAGTGTTGGTATTACCGCTCTGAGACTGTAAGTTGGATAAAGTGTTAATTAGCTCAGGCTCACTAATAGGCAAGTCGATATTATTTTCATAACTGATAAAAATCTCGCCCTTGTCAGTCAATGAGACAATGACGGGCAACTGGCTCTGACTCATGGTATTGGTTTGCTCTTTTGGCAAATCAACATCGACACCCGTAATGAGCATGGGTGCGGTCACCATAAATATCACCAATAGCACCAGCATAACGTCGATGTAGGGAACGACATTCATCTCTGCATTCAGCGCTTTTTTCTCACGGCGATAGGGGTTTGGTTTCATAGCCCATTCACCTGAGTGGCATTCACTTGCGTCTCTCTAGCAACGGGGATTTGCACACTGGTCTCGCGCTGTAGCATGCCTGTCATCTCGTCACAGAACAGTGCTCGTGAATCATAAAGACGGCTAGATTTTGCCGTAAAGTGATTGTATGCCAATACAGCAGGAATAGCGGCAAACAAGCCCATGGCTGTCGCAATCAGCGCCTCAGCAATACCAGGCGCGACAGAGGCTAGGGTGGCTTGCTCGGTTTGCGACAGTCCCAAAAACGCGTTCATGATGCCCCAAACGGTTCCAAACAGTCCAATGTAAGGAGCCACCGAGCCGATACTTGCTAGCGTCGTCAGTCCTGACTCGAGTAATTGCTGCTGACGGCCCAAGCCGACGCGCAGTTTACGTTCAACACCGTCGATGATGTCATCTTTAGGTTGACGCTTTTTATGCATTCTCAGGTACTCTGAAAATCCCACATAAAAAATCTGCTCAAGTCCTTGGCGATCAGGTGAGCCTTGTACGCCTTGATACAGCTTTGCTAAATCTTCGCCTGACCAAAACCAAGTCTCAAATTGTTGATCAAAGTTTTTGGCTGTACCGAGCCGCGCACTCATACGGAAAATAATGACCCAACTGAACAAAGAGGCTAATAGCAATAACGCCATCACAATCTGTACCAATAGACTGGCTTGGGTAATAAGATCAATAATATTTAATGATTCAGGCATGTAATGGACTCACGGATAATTGACAACAGCTGGTTTAAATAAAGACATCCAAACCAAACGAACCCTAAAAATAATACTCACGCTTTCTTGCTCAATTCTCAAGATAGTACTGATATCAAAAATCTTGTTTGATAAAGATCCTCTGATCATAAGTCCAACCACTGAGACATCAACATAATAACCTGTTAGTTTACTTCTAAATGAAAGAAACGTCATTATTAATGTGTTAACCAGACAAAAAGTACGATACATCAAATATTTTAACAATATGGTGGCAACTCATTACTAATATACATAAATGATTTGAGCTAGAGACTATAAGAAAATTCAAATTTGTATAGACTTTTTATCGTTATAAAAGTGGTGTTTTTAATTGTTTTTTTATACGAGTTAGACATTATCAGCGATTGAGTTTGTAAGATAACTCGTCTAATATGTTACGCTTTGTTACTACATTATTCTTACTGCGGCATCGCCATTTTGCTGAGGTCATGTTTAGTTTTAGGTAGTGGTGACTTTTTATTAGCCAGTCGGGGGCGACACTTATGAATGCAATTGAACGCTATTTTGGGATTAATGGTGACAATACCACAATCAAAACAGAAATCGTCGCTGGTATAACCACGTTTTTAACGATGGCTTATATCATCTTTGTTAACCCTAATGTCTTAGCCGATGCAGGTATGGATAAAGGGGCTGTATTTGTCGCAACCTGTGTGGCCGCAGCAGTCGGTTGTTTCATCATGGGTATCTATGCCCGACTACCAGTGGCATTAGCGCCAGGCATGGGACTTAATGCCTTCTTCACCTATGGCGTGGTCTTAGGTATGGGGTATGCATGGCAAACCGCGCTGGGTGCGGTGTTTTTGTCAGGTTGTATCTTTGTTCTATTAAGCCTCTTTAAGATTCGTGAGGCAATCATCAATGCGATTCCAAACTCTCTCAAAAACGGCGTGGTCGCTGGTATTGGTGCATTCTTGGCTTTTATTGCTTTGCAGAGTGCAGGTATCATCGTCAATCATGATGCGACCTTGGTTGCTCTTGGTGATATGACGTCATTTGGTCCTGTATTGGCATCTCTAGGTTTTGTCGTCATTATTGGTCTGTCTTATAAAAGAGTCCCAGGTGCGGTAACCATTGGTATTTTGCTGGTTGCTCTGATTAGTTTGCTAATGGGCTATACACAGTTTACCGGTATCATATCTGCACCACCTTCAATCGCGCCGACACTGATGCAGCTCGATATCGCTGGCGCATTTGATGTTGGTATGATCAGTGTGATCTTCGCTTTCTTATTTGTGGACTTATTTGATACTGCAGGTACGCTAATTGCGACCACTAGCCAAGCCAAGTTGACTGACAAAGATGGCAATATTCCTAATATGGGCAAGGCGCTATTAGCAGACTCAACAGCGACAGTTGCAGGCTCTTTACTTGGTACGTCATCGACAACCAGTTATATCGAAAGTATCTCTGGTATTGCCTCAGGTGGCCGTACAGGATTGATGGCAGTCACTGTTGGTGTGTTATTTTTACTAAGCATTTTCTTTTCTCCATTAGCCGGTATGATCCCAGCCTACGCGACGGCCGGTGCCATATTTTATGTTGCCGTACTGATGATGGGCACCCTAAAAGACATCGACTGGAGCGACTTAACAGAAGCGGCGCCTGTTGTGGTTGTATTGCTGTTCACGCCGCTGACATACTCTATCGCTGATGGCATTGCACTTGGTTTCATCACCTTTACCGCGGTCAAAGCAATCGCTGGCAAGTTCGCTGATATCAGCATTGCTGTATGGCTTTTGACTCTTGTGCTATTGGTTAAAATTATCTTCTTATAAGGCGTATTGCGCTAGGTATGAGACCTAATAATACAACCCTCTTTATCACTTGATGGTAAAGAGGGTTTTTATTATTTGGAGATGGTACTTAGCTTACTAGTGAGCCCAAAATTGGTACGATTAAAACCCAAAATTTTGGTAATAATTAATCAGTAATAGTAAACTAAAAAATATAACCAAAGCGTCATGACTGAAAAATTGCTTGTAAATATTTGTTTTTTAAAGAAAATTTAATTTTCAAAAATAAAAAAAGCGTTAGTTTGAATTTTTTTTTCATGATATTATAGCTGAGTTAAGCGCATCACCTCAATCAACGCCGTAGAGGTTTTTCTTACAGTGAATTTGCACATTTAAGATGGTATGTTTGGGCTTGTTTAAGTGATTTTTTATCACTTCATTCAAGCGATATTTGTCCATCACACTCCTTTCACTACTAACAAGAAGAAGGCACTAATGCCGCTTAATTTTTCGTTGTTGCCTTTGTATTGTTAACGTAGCCCGTTTAACAGTGGAACGACCTACTTAACCATCTCCAGCATGTGCTGGATTTTCTAGTTTTGTGATGGCGCCGTTTGGTCTTTTGATTATTGCTGTGAATATCCCTCCATAACCTCTATTTTGATAGCGGTTACGAGCAGTTATGCAGGACGATCAGACTTCCTAAAGCACCATTTATTATGGTTTTTAAACGATAGTTATGGAGTTGTTATGAACCCAGTAGACCAGTTTACCCCGCAAGAGCCGATTTTGTTCAATCCTGTTGATATGCTGTCGCCAGAGTATCTTGCCCAGCCAATAGAAGAGTTATATAAGCGTATTTCGCCACTATATAGCGTTGATGAACAGCGTTGGTTGGCTGATTTATTGCCACTTGCCAAGCCTAGTACCCAAGAGCGTGATGCTGCCGCTGAGCAGACACGCAGGCTAGTTGAGCATGTGCGTAACGATGGCAAAGCAGTCAAGATGGTTGACTCATTATTGCTTGAGTATAGCCTTGATACCCAAGAAGGTATCTTGCTCATGAGCTTGGCAGAAGCGTTGATTCGAGTGCCGGATAATTATACTGCTGATGCATTGATTCATGACAAAATGAGTGTGGCAGATTGGAAAAAGCACATCAAAAATGACAATGGTTTCATGGTTAATGCCTCTACTTGGGGCATGATGATGACAGGCCGTGTCGTCAGTATTGATAGCAGCACTACTGCATCAGGTTTCTTGGATCGCATGACCAAAAAGATGGGTGAGCCTGTCATTCGTAGTGCCATGCAAAAAGCCATGCGCATCATGGGCCATCAGTTTGTATTGGGCGAAACCATCGAAGACGCCAATAAAAACAGCCAGCCATATCGTAATAAAGGTTATACCTATTCATTCGATATGCTAGGTGAAGCGGCTATCACGCATAGAGATGCTGAAAAATACTTTAATGACTACTTGCATGCGATCAAAGCGACGGCCAACGTCAAAGTCAAAGAAGGTATGCCTAAGCCATCAGTATCTATCAAATTGTCTGCGCTGCATCCTCGCTATGAAGCGACACAAGAAGCTCAGGTCATGGGTCTATTGCGTCAACGCTGCTTGCTCCTTATTGAAGCGGCACGCGAGGTCAATGTTGATCTTAGTATTGATGCCGAAGAAGCGGATCGTCTTGAGATTTCTTTAAAACTGTTTGAGTCTCTATACCGTGATAACTCAACAGCTGGATGGGATGGCCTAGGTATCGTTGTACAAGGTTATTCTAAACGTGCTATTGCTGTATTGGCTTGGCTTGCTCGTTTGTCTTCTGAAGTAGGCGATCGCATTCCAGTACGTCTAGTAAAAGGCGCTTATTGGGATACTGAGATCAAACTTGCTCAGCAAAAAGGTCTATCAGGCTATCCAGTTTGGACACGCAAAGAAGGTACAGATACCGCATATCTTGCCAGTGCGCGTTTCTTATTATCAGACCATCTGCGCGGTCTTATTTGGCCACAGTTTGCGACGCATAATGCGCACACACTGTCTTCAATCATGACCATGAGTCAGCATAAAGAGTTTGAATTCCAGCGTTTGCACGGTATGGGTGATGCACTTTATGACCATATTTTGCAAGCTTATGAGATTCCTGTACGTATCTATGCACCAGTTGGCGCGCACAAAGACTTGCTACCATATTTGGTACGTCGTTTGTTAGAGAACGGTGCCAACAGCTCTTTTGTCCATCAGTTATTAGACAAGTCGTATCCGATTGAAAAACTAACTGTGCATCCATATGACAAGCTACTTGCCAACCCAACCTTGCACAACCCAGACATCCCGCTACCATTAGAGATTTATGGTTCGCGCCGTGCAAGTTTTGGCCCTAACATATTTGTAGAGTCACAGTGGTTGCCGTTTAAAGCAGCTATTGATAGCCATCTCAATAAAAAATGGTCAGCGACACCTATTATCAACGGCCAAGCAATTAATGAATATGAAGTAGATGGCGTCACCCATCAGCTTGATGCTCAGCCTGTACGTGCGCCTTGGAATCATGACGTAAGCGCTGGTGAAGTCAAATATGCCAATGCAGAATTGGCTCGTCAAGCAATTGATGTCGCTGTCGCTGGTCAAAGTACGTGGCAGAACGTGACAGTGGCCAAACGTGCGGCAATACTGCGTAAAATCGCTGAGCTATTTGAAGAAAACTACGCTGAGCTAATGGCACTATGCCAAGTCGAAGCTGGTAAGACTATGCAAGACAGCATCGATGAAATCAAAGAAGCCGTTGATTTCTGTCGTTTTTATGCTGATGAAGCAGAGCGTCTAGACGATGTTGTGCATGAGTTTACAGATTTGTCTGGTAAGCAATCGCGTCAAGTTTATAAACCACGTGGCACTTTTGTGTGTATTAGCCCATGGAACTTCCCATTGGCTATCTATACGGGTCAAATCGTGGCGGCACTGGCAGCAGGTAATACGGTAGTCGCTAAGCCTGCTGAACAAACCAGCTTGATTGCTCATTTTGGTGCGCAACTCATGTATCAAGCGGGTGTACCAGCAGAAGCACTACAATTGGTGACAGGTGCCGGTGATGTGGGCGGAGCGCTAACGGCTGCTGATAACATAGCAGGTGTGATATTTACTGGCTCAACCCAAACTGCTCAGCGTATCAATCAAAGCTTGAATGATCATGCACAAGCGAGTGGCGAGCTGCCTGTATTTATCGCTGAGACTGGCGGTCAGAACGCGATGATTGTTGATTCAACAGCACTGCCAGAGCAAGTCGTTAAAGACGCTGTTCTATCTGCATTTGGTTCAGCAGGTCAGCGTTGTTCAGCTTGCCGTATACTATGTGTACAGGAAGAGATGGCTGATGATTTGATCGAGCTATTGCAAGGCAATATGGCTGAGCTGTCTGTTGGCAACCCGCTATACGCAGCTACAGATGTAGGTCCAGTCATTGATGCTGATGCCAAAAATGGTCTTGAGGCGCATATCGCGCGTATGGATGCTGAGCCAACCGCTACTATCTTGGCTCAAACACCAATGAGCTCAAGCTCGGTTGTCAGCCAAGAAAACTCTACCTTTGTATTGCCAACCGCAATCGAGGTAAGTAGTATTGATGTGATTGGTGGTGAGCATTTTGGCCCAATTCTACATGTATTGCGCTATAAAGCACGTGATCTGAATAAGCTCATTGATTCTATCAATAACACAGGCTTTGGTTTGACGATGGGTATTCATAGCCGTATCGAAAAAACTGTTGAGCATATCGAGCGCCGTGCTTTTGTAGGTAACACTTATATCAACCGTAACCAAATCGGTGCGGTCGTAAACGTCCAGCCATTCGGTGGTTGTGGCCTGTCTGGTACTGGCCCGAAAGCAGGTGGCCCGCACTATGTTGCACGTCTGATGCAGCTTGAATCAGCATCAACAAGCAGCCAAACAAACAGCACTACCCAAACAACCACTCAAACAGAACTCGCATAAGGAGTAGCAACATGGCGACTGAATTCAAAAAAAATCATGCCCAGGTTTGTGAATCTTGGCGACTACTTGGCGCGGTCAATCGCGCAACGTACCTAGAGGCGGCAATTCCAAAGCTGTCTCTATTGACTGGTGATGCTAACAAAGCAAAGCGTTTATTCAATCATCTATTGAGCGCGGCTCCTAGTTTGGATGAGACGCATCGTATGACTGGTGCGACAGGTGAGTCAAACGACTTGTACGTCACTGGTCGTGGTAAGACAATGGTCGTTGGTGGCGAATCAGCCAGAGCAATGGCCGTACTAGGTCAGCTTGTGGCTGCATTATTGACTGGTAATGAAGTCATACTGCATTGCCCAAGCCAAAATGAGATGTGCAATGAAGCCGCTAAAATCCTGTACGATACGGGTATTAACGAAGATGTATTGAGCGTGGCTAATGACTCGCAAACCATCACGCTTTTATACATTGATCGTCTTGCCCAAGTAGCCGTTTCTGGTAACCACAGCGAAGTACAAGCCATCAGTCAAGAGCTTGCTAAGACAGACGGTATCTTGACGCAAGTGATTAGTGTCACTGATATGGAAGGCTTATCAGAAATGTTAACGCCTGATTATCTGCATCGTTTTGTTACTGAGCGTGTTAAGACGATTAACACCACAGCAATCGGTGGTAACGCGAGCTTGCTTGAGCTTGGTACAGAGTAATAGTATTAACGACCAACACGTTTAGTGTTTATAGTGGTTTTAATAAATACTAAGCGGCGTTTGATACATCATCATGAGTATTGAACGAGTAATTGTATAATATGCATAAGAAAAAACCGCTATCTGAGTAATTATCAGATAGCGGTTTTTTTATTTGCGTGATTTAACTGAAAACAATGACGCGGTCTCATTCAGCCATTTCAATCCATACCCAACCGTTCTCTAACCATTCGCTTAAATCATCTGCATCGATATCCTTCACATCATAATGTTGTAATGACTCTCCATCAGCCAAACGTACCAACACTGCTATTGCTGCATCATCAAGTCCATCGAGACGCTGCCCATTGGCATATAGCACAATGCCATTACCAGTTTTGTTATAGAGTAGGCGATTGCTATAATCTGCTTGTAGTGTCGCACCCTCAGACAATGCTTGCATGAGCGCTTCAGTATCCAATGTTTCCTCTGGCATCAGCGCATCATATTGACGCTTACCAACCACTTCAGAGACAGCTTGACGAATCATCTCGTCACCGCGCTCAGATTGCAGCATTTCTAGCAATTGCGCTTTGATCGCAGCGATGCTGTCCGCTTGCAGCTCCCCTGAGTTTTGCAACGCTTGTGGCAGTAGCATCGGGATAAATAACTGGCTGTCATTGGTTGCAATATCCGCCACACTGTCGATGATTTGCATCAGGTTTGGACGACGACAGCCAAAAGAGAAAGTCAGACAGTCATCTTGTGCTACCCCAAAGTGTGACAGCTTTGGTGGTACATAAAGCACATCACCCGCTTCTAGTATCTCATCGAAGATAAGCTCTCCCATATCATCGAATAAGCGTAAAGGCTCATCAGCGACAAACTCTGTCTGCTCATCACAAAACTTACCCAATTGCCAGCGCCTAGAACCATAGCCTTGTGCTAAAAACACATCGTAGTCGTCATAATGTTTACCGACCGATCCACCTGCTGGCGCATAAGAAACCATGATGTCATCGCGCTGCCACTGCGGAATAAAGTCAAACGCTTGCCACAACTGACCGAGCTCTGGCGACCACTGTTCTAGGTTTTGCACCAGTACAGTCCATTGTTCTGGCAGATTGTCAAAGTCCGTTTCATTCAAAGGGCTTTTTTTAAGTTGCCACTGTGCCTGACCTTCTTTTTTGCTGGCTGCTTGGGTCAGCAGTCTTGCGCTAGCATCTTCTTCAAGGGCAAGACCAATCATGTCATCTGGCTCAAACATGTCGATCAATTGTGGTAAGCCTTGCTTGATAAGTAAGGGTTTCTTTTGCCAGTATTCAGCCAAAAACTGCTCAGGCGTGATAGAGTCGGGTAGACAAAGAGGAATAGAAGTCATGGGTAAGTCCATATTTTAAATGCGTATGAGATTGATAGTAAGAGAGGCTTTATAGAAAGGTTTTAATCGTTTATGATGATCCTCTATCTGATGGCTATCATCAGAGCAGCCACCGAATCGTAGGAAAGTTATGAAAAAATTGCACTTTATCGTCATTATCGCTAGCGTGTTTTTATTGCAAGCCTGTGTCCATAAAATTGTCACCGTACCTGCCAAAATCGCTTACAAAACCACCAAAGGTGTGGTCAAAGGCACTGTTGCTGTTGGTAAAGCCATCATACCGGGCGACAGCGACGATGATAAAAAAGACGATTAATCACTTAATTAGATACCACTTGGTTTTGACGAGTTTTAAATAGCATAATACCTGCCGCAATTAGCCCACCGAGTAATGCTAAAGCCATATCTTTGTGGGCGTCCCATATATCACCCTGCTGACCGTTATACGCTTCAGCAGCTTCTGGTGATAACGTCATTGCAATGCTCCATTCGAGTAATTCGTAGAGCAGACTTGATGACATATTAATCATGAGAGCAAGTGCGATGAGTAGTTTGACAGATTGAACGTTAAAGATAGATTTTGAGACATCTACCATCGCATGGAACAGTAAAAGCCCGTAGCTAAAATGGACAAGACGATCGTACATATTGCGCTGCCAACCAAACAATTCGTCTAAACGTATACCGAATAGTTGCTGTGTCCAATCATTGTAGGGCACGTAAGAGTATAGATAACGCGCCCCTATGATGTGAATGACTAAAAATAGTGATGCGAGCACATAAGAGCGTGAGCTAACATAGTTATAGCGATAAGCGCCTAGCATTAATGCCAAGAAAAGTAGCGTACCGAGTTGATGTAACAGGTAGTTCGACCACTCTAGTGGGTTAATGCTTGCCAGTACCATGACGACAAATACCGCAATTGTACTAGCAAGCACAGACTTATTATCCTGACGCATAGTGCTCGATGGCTGCTATTAATCGTTAAAATTACAGCTTGGCAATCCACTCTTTAATAGCGCGTGCTTGTTCAGCGGCATTACCGATATAAGTAGCAGGCGTCAATGCACGTAGGCGTTCTTTATCCGCATCGCTAACAGCCGATAGCTCATCGCTTTCAACAAAGGTTAGCATGGCTTCACGAGTCATGGCATTACCGCGAGTCAAGGCTTTTAGTTTTTCATACGGGTTTTCAACGCGGTAGCGACGCATGACCGTTTGAATCGGCTCTGCCAACACTTCTTGCGCTTGATTCAAATCATCATTTAAACGCTGCGCATTTAGCTCAAGTTTACCCACGCCTTTTAGGCACGCATCAAACGCAATCATGCTCTGTGCTAAACCAACACCGATATTACGCAACACCGTTGAATCCGATAGGTCACGCTGCATACGTGAAATTGGTAACTTCTCACCCAAATGTGCCAGCATCGCATTGGCAACGCCTAAGTTACCTTCAGAGTTTTCAAAGTCAATTGGATTAACTTTATGCGGCATGGTAGAAGAGCCAACTTCACCGTCTTTTAGGCGCTGTTTAAAATAGCCTAAGCTAATATATTGCCAAATATCACGGTTAAAATCGATCAAGATGGTATTGAAGCGCTTAACAGCATCAAACAACTCAGCGATATAGTCGTGTGGCTCGATTTGAGTGGTATAAGGGTTAAATGTTAGCTCTAGACGCTGATTGATAAATGCTTCAGCATGGCTCTGCCAGTCGACGTCAGGATACGCTGAAAAATGCGCATTATAATTACCGACTGCACCGTTGATTTTACCTAACAGCTCTACTTGATTGATTTGCTTGATTTGACGGGCTAGGCGGTAGGCCACGTTTGCCATCTCTTTACCAAGTGTCGTTGGACTGGCTGTTTGACCATGTGTGCGTGATAACATTGGCTGATCAGCGTGAGCAATAGATAAGTCAACGATGCTATCAGTCACTTGCTGCATTTTGGCAACGACTAGCTCGCGGCTGTCTTTGAGCATCAACGCATACGATAGGTTATTGATGTCTTCACTGGTACAGGCAAAGTGAATAAACTCAAGTGAGTCAATCAAGGCATCCTGACCACGGAACTTGTCTTTGATAAAGTACTCAACCGCTTTTACATCATGATTGGTCGTCGCTTCGATATCTTTGATAGCTTGAGCATCTGCTTCGCTAAAATCATCAACGATTGCATTCAAAAAAGCGTTGGTCTGGTCATCAAATGCTGCTAATTCACCAATTGCGCTGTTGTCAGCCAAAGACTGCAACCAGCGAATCTCTACCGTAACGCGAGCTTTGATTAGACCAAATTCAGATAAATAAGGACGTAAGCTATCAGCTTTGCTGGCATAACGGCCATCGATTGGGGAGAGTGCGGTAAGTGGGGTCATGATATCGCCTTTGAGTGAACAGAAAGTGAATGAATGCTTACTACAGTAGTAAATTTTGGTGGCGCAATTATAGCAAAAACTGATAAAAAAAGTGAATGTTTACCCTATTTCGCGTTTATTGCTGGGAATAAAAAGGTAAGGCTAAAGGACAAACAGGGCATTGTTGATATTGCTAGAGGAATAATAATAATGTGATATACATATTTTTTATAAAAACCAATAATTTATATTTGTAACGGTATTGTTTTTCTAATGTAAAAGTGATTTAATGTTTCTTTTGTCGTCAATAGTTTACTAAATGGAAGTCAAAGTATGAATAAGTTCGTTAGCGTTCTAGTGTTAGGCTCGGCATTGGCGCTTAGCGCTTGCGGCGGTGATAGTGATAGCAGTGGTTCATATGGATCTTCTGAGCCTGTTCAGTTTCAAGGCTTATCAAATTGTGCAATCAGTGGCAATACCATTACAGTCAATGAGATTGGTAGAGGTTGTTTAGTTAAGAAATCTAATATCAACAATGGTAAGAAATTCTCATTAAGCTGTCAGATTGTAGGTACGCCACCTCGTGGCTATGCAAACTTTAGTATCATAACTACGAAAGATGGTGATGGTGATGAGATTAAGCGCGATATAGAAAGTGCTAATGGTAAATATGATTATGTTTGTAAACCTATGAGCAGTCAGTTTCCAACGAGTGGGCTCTCTGGTTAAAACAGGTGTTTTAAAATAAAAAAGCCGTTTTTATTAAAGATAAAAATGGCTTTTTTCATAAAAAATGAAAACATCTTAAAAGTAAAGGCTGTCCATATTAATAGCGCTTATTGAACCAAACTCTATTACTCAAGTATCTTATCTCTAGAATATAACTATGAAAGACAAAACTTTATTTTTCTCATCCATCCTTATTTCTTTTATCCTTGGTAGTCTAGGCACTTACTTATTGATGACTAAGCAACAGATGGATCAAGTTATGCAGGGCAGGCAGCAGCCTATATCATCGCTGCAAGATAATACTGATTCAGGGTTTGAGAAAAAAGAAAGTATGGTACCTGTAGAATTGCAAGCGCTTGAACATCAAAATGGTAGCAATATACCAGCGATAGGATCGCAACCAGTAGGTTCTATGCATGATTACTCAGAAGAACAAGCGATGGATATTGTTAATAAAATGCCAGACTATATGTTGGAACAATATATTGATAAATTCATGACTCAAGGTGCAGGTGAGGCGCTCTCTGATAAACGTCAATTTGCGCAGCGTGCAGTTGAGGAATTGTACAAAAAAAATGACAATCAGCCACTCGTCGGTGATGTTAAGTTGTCACTAACGCCTGTGATGCCATCGGTATCCATGGATACCTCAACAATAGAAAAAAATGCCACTATATTTGCGCATCTTGATACCGCAGGCAAAGTGCCAGCCAGTCCTTTTGTGTTTGTGAAATGGGTCAATAATCAGACAGGACAAGTATTACTGTTTGAGAAAAAAGATATTGTTGCTAACAGCAATCAAAATTGGGTTAGCTTTAAGCCAGACGATGGCTGGCTTAAAGGCAGTTATGACATTCGTTTTTATCAATTTACATCAGAGCTGCAGCCTGTTGCGCAGCTGACTTATCAAATATATACAGTTGATGATACTAATTCAAATACAGACGAGGGTATGACAAGCAGTACAGTAACGGTTACTACTTCCGCTGTCAAAAACTAAATTAATCCTCTCTAAAATCCACATGGTGCATCGATAGATTCAATCACGCCGCCGCCTAAACATACTTCATCGATATAAAATACCGCTGACTGACCAGGGGTGACGGCGCGCTGTGGCTCATCAAATACCACGCGCACCTCGCTGCCATCAGCATTGGTCGCAAATACGCGGCAGGCTTGATCTGGCTGGCGATAGCGAGACTTTGCCATACAGGCTAAGCCTTCGTCGCTAAACACATCCGCAGGTGGTAAACCATCAATCCAATCGAGTTTATAGGCTTTTAGCTCGTTGCTCATGAGCATGGGATGTTCATGCCCTTGACCGACGATTAAACGATTTTTCTCTAAATCTTTAGCAAGGACAAACCACGGCTCCTCGGGACGGTCTTTGACACCGCCAATGCCGATGCCGCCGCGCTGACCCAATGTGTAGTACATGAGGCCATCATGAGTACCGATGACTTTATTATCATCAGTAAGTATCTCGCCTTTTTGGGCAGGCAAGTACTGTTGTAGGAAATCTTTAAAACGGCGCTCACCAATAAAGCAAATACCCGTAGAGTCTTTTTTCTTAGCCGTCGCTAGGTCATGCTGTTCAGCGATTTGACGTACCACTGGCTTTTCAAGCTCGCCAACGGGGAATAGCGTTTTAGCGATTTTGTCACCGCCAACCGCATGCAAAAAGTAGCTTTGGTCTTTATTATTATCAAGACCGCGTAAGAGCTGCGCAACCTCGTCACCTTCGGCATTGATATAGTTCACACTGCGGCGCGTATAGTGACCGGTCGCGATATAATCTGCACCAAGCGTCAACGCGTAGTCCAAAAACGCCTTAAACTTAATTTCTTTGTTGCACAAAATATCAGGGTTAGGGGTGCGGCCGGCTTTATATTCTGCCAAAAAGTGCTCGAATACGCGATCCCAATATTCCATAGCAAAGTTGGCCGTGTGCAGCTTCATGCCAATTTTGTCACATACGGCTTGCGCGTCTGCGAGGTCATCCATTGCTGTACAGTATTCGGTGCCGTCATCTTCTTCCCAGTTCTTCATAAACAGGCCTTCAACCTTGAAGCCTGCCTGCTGAAGTAATACGGCTGATACAGAAGAATCGACCCCACCTGACATACCGACGATCACATGCTTGGAGCTAGGATTTTCGACATCAGCAAGTGTTAAAGGGCGATGAGCATTAAAAGACTCAGAAACGGGTGTGCTTGAAGTATCTTGTATGGCTGACATAAAACGGCTCAACTATTTATACGTTATCCAAAGCAAACAGTGACGCCAAAAATTATGCAGTCACTACAATACGTAGTGTCAGCAGAACAACGTCAGCTTGTCTTTTGGATCTGGTATTATGATAAAATAAACGTCATATTATACCAGTTAATTGAAACTAGTGGCGACCGATGGTGTCTGGCTACTCGTAAAACCACTTTGAAAATTCAGATAGTGGTTTTGAATTATTTTAATCACGTTTAATGCATCTTGGAATAATAATGATAAAAATTGGTCAAGGTATCGATGTTCATGCTTTTCATAATAATGGTCAGCAGCAACAATATGTCATTCTAGCGGGCGTGCCGATTGAGCATTCTCATAGTTTGCTCGCACACTCTGATGGGGATGTGGTCTTGCATGCATTGGCTGATGCGCTGCTAGGCGCACTTGCACTTGGCGATATTGGGCAGCATTTTCCTGATACCGATGCGGCACATGCTGGATTGGATTCAAGGATTTTGCTGCGTTATGTTTATAGTAAAGTGCAAGAGGCTGGTTATAGTCTAGGCAATGCTGATATTACGGTGATGTGTGAACGTCCAAAGCTGGCACCGCACAACAAAGCGATGCGCGCTAATATCGCGAGCGACTTACAAACGGATATTAGCAATATCAGTGTAAAAGCCACCACGACTGAAAAATTGGGATTTACGGGTCGTCAAGAGGGCATCATGGCCAATGCCGTGGTATTATTAGTCCCTAACGCTATCGAACCTACATAGATCGAAATTCGTGCTTGTAATACAGCGGCAGTCGCCCCATGTATCAGCCACGTCTTTACACAATTATTTTTATATAAATAATCATTTTAATGAACCGCTTTATCAATAGGAGCTTTTATGAGTGAGCAAACCCCAAACACTGCTGCAAACGACGTTGAACAATTGATCCGTGATCAAATCCGTGACAATAAAGTCATTATCTACATGAAAGGCACACCGCAATTTCCGCAGTGTGGTTTTTCAGCGCGCTCTATCGAAGTGTTGACTCAGATTGGTCGTCCATTTGCGTTTGTAAACATTTTAGAAAACCCAGAAATTCGTGCAACGTTACCAAAAATTGCGAACTGGCCAACGTTCCCACAATTATGGATTGATGGCGAGTTGATGGGCGGATCAGACATCATCTTGCAAATGTATCAATCAGGCGAGCTAAAGCCATTGATCGAAGCAAACAGCCCTGCTGCTTAATACTTAAAAGTGTGAATTGGATGGCTTTAATGTCCAATTAGCCTTTGTAAGATACGAGCACAGCAAACCCAAGTAGTCATTAATGGCTATTTGGGTTTTTTTATTATTGCTATTAGTGTCACTAATACTCTATCTATTCTTGTCCCTACTAGTATTTCCACGCGCCTATGTCATTAGGCTTCGTTGTTTTTATGGGATTTACCCCCATATAGTGTCCAAGATACCAGCGATATAAATAATAATTATCAGATAATTAAGAGAGCTTTATGAATAACCAAACCAGTGAACAGTTAAATGAGCAGAGAGAAGCGGCTGAGCAGGCGGCGATTGAAAAGCGTCGTGAGCGTTTAAAAAACGAATCTACGCGGATTATTGAGATTGCTAATAATGAATCATACTCAGCACTGAAGTGTATTCATCAGCTTAGTGTGGCGGGCGGTGCAACTGAAGCGACCTATATCGCTATTGAACAGCGCATTGTTGTGGACCAAGATCCAGCAGGTGCTTATCACTTGGCATTGTTGGCTCAAAACACGCCAGATTTGCCAATCGATGCTCGTCAACTTATCGAATTAGTAGTCAACAAGGGTGATAACCATCAGCGCTTGGCCTTGCTCAAAAACTTACCATTACCGCCAGTTGAGCTTATCAAAGCGCAGATTTTAGCGAGTGATGATGGTGAGGCGATTGGTCAAATGAATGCCTATCTACAGATAAACCCAGAAGGGTATGGTAGCCATCATATGCTGTCTAGCGGTCAATCGGATCAGATCGTACCCTTGAGCCGTGGAAACAGTAATAACTAAGAGATCATTACGAACTCAAAAGCTAACAACCAAAGTGATGCTGGCGTAAGTATCTTTGCGCTTAATTATAATAGTTTTTATCCTAGCGTTTTTTAAGCGTGAAAAAATTGTTATAATGATGGGTTATTCAACCAATTATGAACGACTTATCTGAGTCGTTATCTTTTTTATAAATACGACTGACGTTTATTTGCTGATGGTTTTCTTATTTGAACACAAGATACGTCAATCAGCAGCGTTATGAGTCAAGTGAGGCACACATGCAATACCCAAAACATTACGACGTGATAGTAATCGGCGGTGGTCATGCTGGTACAGAAGCTGCTCTGGCGGCTGCACGTATGGGCGCTCAGACCTTATTGTTGACCCATAATATCGAGACGCTTGGTCAGATGAGCTGTAATCCCGCGATTGGCGGTATCGGTAAATCGCATTTAGTGCGTGAGATTGACGCGTTAGGCGGCGCGATGGCGCTAGCAACGGACAAAGCAGGTATCCAGTTTCGTGTACTAAACAGCCGTAAAGGCGCTGCTGTGCGTGCCACACGTGCGCAAGCAGACCGTATCTTGTATAAAGCGGCTATTCGTCATACGTTAGAGAATCAACCAAACCTAGATATATTTCAGCAAGCCGCTGATGATATCTTGGTAGAGAATGGCCGTGCGACAGCTGTTGTGACCTCTACAGGTATTATTTTTAAGACCGAAACAGTCGTATTAACCTCAGGGACTTTCTTGGGCGGCGTCATTCATATTGGTCTAGAAAACTCAAATGGTGGCCGTGCAGGGGATCAGCCTTCTATCAAGCTCGCCGATCGTTTGCGTGAGCTTAAGCTACCAGTCGGTCGCCTAAAAACAGGTACGCCAGCACGTATCGACGCCCGTAGCGTTGATTTTAGCGTGATGACGGTACAGCCAGGTGATACGCCGCTGCCTGTCATGAGCTATATGGGTGATGTCTCTATGCATCCTGAGCAGGTCAACTGCTATATCACACATACCAATGCGCGTACTCATGACATCATCCGTGAAAATCTTAACCGCTCGCCAATGTTCTCTGGCAAAATCGAAGGCGTAGGCCCGCGTTATTGTCCGTCTATCGAAGATAAAATTCATCGTTTTGCGGATAAAGATAGCCATCAGATCTTTATTGAGCCAGAAGGTTTGACCACGCATGAGCTGTATCCAAACGGTATCTCAACGAGCTTGCCATTTGATGTGCAGTTAGACTTCATTCACAGTATGAAAGGCTTAGAGAACGCGCATATTACCCGTCCAGGCTATGCCATCGAGTATGATTATTTTGATCCACAAAACCTAAAGCCAACGCTTGAGACCAAATCGATTGATCGTCTGTACTTTGCCGGTCAAATTAACGGTACGACTGGCTACGAAGAAGCGGGCGTGCAGGGTTTGCTAGCAGGGACCAATGCCGCATTGGTCACGACCAACAACAGCGAGTTTGACACGTGGACGCCGCGCCGTGATGAAGCGTATCTTGGCGTACTTGTGGATGATTTGATCACCCATGGTACGACCGAGCCTTATCGTATGTTTACGAGCCGTGCAGAATATCGTTTATTGCTACGTGAAGACAATGCCGATCAGCGCTTAACTGAGACGGGTCGTAAATTAGGACTGGTGGATGATGTGCGCTGGCAGGCTTACCAAGAAAAAATGGAAGCGATCTCAACAGAAACGTCACGCCTAAAAGACATGTGGGCCACGCCTACCAACGCATTAGGTAAGCAAGTAACTGAGCAGACGGGTGAGGTACTCTCTAAAGAATCGACTGCCTTTGATTTGCTCAAGCGTCCGCAAATACATTTTGCTGATATCGCGGCTATTACTGACTCAACCGTTGATGCGCAAGTAGGAGAGCAGATCGAGATTTCTGTCAAGTACGCCGGCTATATCGATCGTCAGCAAGAAGATATTGATCAAATGAAGCGCTTAGAAAACACGGCGCTACCGCTAGATTTTGATTATAGTGTGGTA
The DNA here is from genome assembly GCF_001921765.1 of Psychrobacter sp. C 20.9. Lineage (NCBI taxonomy): Bacteria > Pseudomonadati > Pseudomonadota > Gammaproteobacteria > Moraxellales > Moraxellaceae > Psychrobacter > Psychrobacter sp. C 20.9. Next base: position 98,365 of record NZ_MRYC01000003.1, read on the forward strand.
TCAGGGCTATCAAACGAGATAGTACAAAAACTCACGCAAGTTCGTCCTGCGACGCTAGCTCAAGCTGGACGTGTCAGCGGTGTCACACCTGCGGCCATACAGTTATTGGCGATGACGGTTAAAAAACATAAAAAAGAAAAGGCTGCGCTTGACTCGTAACGGTAGTATGCTAAAGCCTTTTATAACAAAGCATCTATGATATAAAAAGCCCGTAATAATATTTTATTGCGGGCTTTTGTTTATTGAAAAACCACTCTATTATCGAAATAAAGTCTCATTCAAACTTGTCTTACTTGCTGCTTTGTCTCTATACTAGGTCGTAAAATCTGATTATTACTTATTAAATTTTCTTGTTGATGCTCATATCATGATGGGCTTGTCACCGAATTGAGCCTATTTATGATTGATGCTATTGTTTTTGCTATTACTATTGTATTCCCCAACCTTGCTTTGATGTGGTTGGGGTTTTTTATGCAAAGACGTGGCGAGGCGAGCCAAAGTTTCATTGACCAGGCATCCAGCTTTGTTTTTAACTACTGCCTGCCTTGCTTGCTATTCTTTAGCGTGGTCGATAGCGATGTTGATTATGGTCAGCAAGTTAAGCTAATTTTTGTTGGTATTTTGGTGACATTTGTCCTGTTCTTTGGGGCGGAGCTGTATGCCAAACGCTTCGTCAAACGTCCTGCCGACCAAGGCGTGTTCGTACAAGGTATTTTCCGTAGCAACATGGCTATTATTGGCCTCGCAACCGTTGCCAATGCTTATGGTGAGCGTGGTTTAAGTATTGGTGCCGTTTACATGGGCGTAGTCACCATATTGTTCAATATTTTAGCGGTCATTACGTTAAGTCGTGTCTCTAAAAGTGTGGATGATACTTTGATCAGTCGCAGTATTATGATCATCAAAAAGGTATTTACCAACCCACTTATTTTGGCATTGCTATCAGCATTTGCTTATAAGGCATTGCCATTGCCACCACTCACAGGTGTGATTCACACGACTGGTGATTTGTTGGCGGCGGTCGCACTGCCACTGGCACTGATTTGCGCTGGTGCTAGTATTGATTTGAAATCGATGCTGAGTGCCTCAGGGTTATCTATGCAGGCAAGTATTGGTCGGATTGTGATTGCGCCAATCATCGCCATTGCGATTGGCTTGGCATTTGGTTTATCAGGCGTCCATATGGGCGTACTATTTTTGATGGTGGCATCACCAGCCGCAGCGGCCAGTTATGTCATGGCAAAAGCGATGGGGGGTAATGACATATTGGCGGCCAATATCTTGGCGTTTACGACGGTGGTTGGTATGTTTGGCATGGCATTCGGTGCGGCAGCATTACGTGCGCTTGGCTTAATGTAGTAAAGAATCTAGGAAGAAGGTTCACTACATTTACTTTAACAGATACTACCATTTTTAATATATTAAGTCTTAATACGTTTTACCGCATTAAAAAAGCCCCTTTTTCAAAAAAGAGAAAGGGGCTGTTTTATATTAATTCAAATTGTCTTGATTGCGCCTTTCTTCTCGACGTTGCTTACGCTTAGGACTGGTACGGTAGGTCAGATACCCACCGATAGCCATGACTGCAAGAAATGCCAAGATATACATAAATATCGACGAGCCAATCATAAGTGATGCACCGATAACCGCAGTTGCTTCCATGCCAAAAATCCAGTTAAGGTTTGGCAATAATTATGCAAGTGTCTCATTTGATTGTAAAGTAAATAAGTTTAGCTCCGGTGTAAGTTCAAGTGAACGAATACGCGCTGCTTGATTATGTACATTAGCGGTTACAATCAATTCATCTGGTTGATGGGTTGCCAAAAACGCAGCCAATTTTGGTTTGACTGTCTCGACAGATCCAATAAATGAAACTGACAGCGCATTATCTACCATCATTTTTTCTGCTTGGCTCCAGATGCTGTCCATATCGTGCGTAGGTTTTGGCATTTGACCTGTCTCACCACGGCGCAAGCGTACAAAACTCTGCTGTGCTGAGGTAAAGTGATACTGAGCAGTCTCATCGTCGTCAGCTAGTAACAAGTTTGCAGCAAGCATGACATAAGGCTTATCTAAATAGGCAGACGGTTTGAACTGCTCACGATAGGCTTTAATTGCTTGTCCTAGCATTTGCGGTGCAAAATGTGAGGCAAACACATAGGGCAGTCCTAAATGTGCGGCTAAGGTCGCACCAAAAAGGGACGAGCCCAATATCCAAATAGGGACGCCTGATCTGGCACCAGGAAATGCTTGTACAGGGCTGCCATCTGTATCATTGCCCAAGAAGTACATCAGTTCTTGGACATCTTGCGGGAAACGCTCGGCGTCTTTCATTTGGCGGCGCAGTGCCTGAAACGTCGCCCCATCAGTGCCAGGTGCGCGTCCTAAACCCAAGTCAACACGGTCGCCATATAATGCTTGCAAAGTACCAAACTGCTCAGCAATTACCAAAGGCGCATGATTTGGTAGCATCACACCGCCTGCCCCAATACGGATGCGCTCGGTTTGGCTACCGATATGTGACAGTAGGACTGAGGTCGCTGCACTAGCGATACCTGGCATATTGTGATGTTCAGCCATCCAGTAACGGTTTAAGCCAGACTTCTCTGCTTGCTGCGCGGTTTGTACCGTTTGAGCAATACCTTCAGCGATGGTGTTGCCTTCAGGTACTGGTGCGAGATCTAAAAAAGATAAAGGGATTTTGTTATTCATAAATTATCCAGTAGAGTGATTAATTATTTTCTCTTGATATGCTTGTCACCATTACCGATTTCAAGCCGTGTTACAGAGTAGCAATAAATCATAACAAAGACAGATTATCGATGATTTAGGCACTTGGTGAGCAACAGCATCCGTTGATAAATAAGTCTATCATCATAAAAAGAATCGTATAATAAAAAGCGTCAGTACATAAAAAAGCAGGTAACCGAAGTTACCTGCTTTTTTGAAATGACATTATGTAAATGGTAAGTTTTTTAAATCACTTATTTGGCTTGATCGCCAAGCTTATAAGCGACCACATAATCACCAATCTTCGTACCTACTGAACCATGTCCACCAGCTACCAATACCACCATCTGCTCACCTTTAGAGTTCAAGTAGGTCATAGGTGTAGCCTGACCACCTGCTGGAATACGAACATTCCATAGCACATCGCCATTCTTTAGATCATAAGCTCGGAAGTTGTTTTCTGTTGCTGCTGACAAGAATGCGACGCCACCTTTAGTGATGATAGGTCCGCCGATACCAGGCACCCCCAATTCAAACTTGATTGGAATAGGAGATAAGTCCTGTACAGTACCGTTTTTGCGTTGATACGCAATCTCACCTGTGGCCAGATCAGCACCTGCGATCGTACCCCATGGTGGCTGCTGACAAGGTACACCAAGTGGTGATAAGAATGGTCCCATCTCTACCGCATAGTCTGCGCCTTCATTGGCATTCACACCTTGTTCACCTTTATTGGTCTCAACATCGCCAAGTGTGTCTTTAGGGATGAGTTTTGAGGTAAAGGCAAGGTAAGTTGGCATACCGAACATCACGCCATTTTCAGGATCGACAGCGAGTCCGCCCCAGTTAAAAGTACCAAAGTTACCAGGATAGACTAACGTACCGTTGGTTGATGGCGGCGTGTAGCGACCGTCGTAGTTGAGTTTGTTGAACTCAATACGGCACATCATCTGATCGATGAGACTTGCGCCCCACATATCTTTTTCAGTCAGTTTCTCAGGCGCAAAGCTCAAGCCAGAATAAGGTTGCGTCGGAGCAGCATGTTCACCAGCAATGAGGTAGCCTTGCGGTGCATCACGCTCTTTGATAGGTACAATAGGCTCGCCTGTTGCACGGTTCAAGACGTAGACATCGCCTTGTTTGGTCGGTATAACCAACGCAGGTTGGACACCATCAGCGGTATTTAAGTCAAGCAATGTTGGCTGAGCAGGCGTATCCATATCCCAAAGATCATGATGGACAAACTGCTGTACCCAGCGCGCTTCACCTGTTTTAAGATCTAGTGCGACCACAGAGGTTGCATACTTTTCTTCAGCAGCATTACGATAGCTACCGAGCTGATCGGGCGTGCGATTGCCCATTGGGAAGTAGGCCAAGCCAAGCTCTTCATCAGCACTGGCAGTCGACCATGAGTTTGGCGAGCTGGTGCGATAGACTTGAGTTGGATCATTGACATCAAAAGGTGCTGTGTTGTCAGGATCGCCTGAATCCCAGTTCCACATAAGCTCGCCAGTATTCACGTCATAAGCACGGATCACACCAGAGGGTGAGTTCACATCATAGTTATCATTGACGGCACCAGCAACAATAATAACCCCACCTGCTACGACGGGTGCAGACGTTGAGTAGTAGTAGCCTGCTTGCGGGAACGGCATGTTGTGCATGAGGTCTAATGCACCATCTTCACCAAAGTCTTGACAGCGTTGTCCCGTTTTTGGATCGAGGGCATATAGCTTGGCATCAGAGGTTGGGATAAATATCTTGGCATCACATTGCTTAGATGCGTTTTCAAAGGTATTACCCGCGATTTTTTGTACCATTGTATCGCTAGTCGCAGCCGGTTTATTAGCCGCTACTACGTTATTATCAGTGGTGTCACTGACGGCGCTATTGCTAGCTGTCTCGGTATTAGCATTAGCTGCTGGCGTAGTGCTGTTTGTACCAGCTTGACCAGCGTAATAAGAGACACCGCGACAGGTTTGATGCTGACGTTGGAGGTTTTCGCCAACCTTAGGATCAAACTTCCACAGTGTCTCACCAGAGTCGGCATCTAATGCCAATACCCAGTTATGCGGCGTACACATATACAAGGCGTTGCCGATTTTTAATGGTGTTGCTTGATAAGTGGTTTCGCCAACATCATTAGGACCTTTGACATCACCGGTTTGGATTTGCCAAGCGAGTTCTAAATCTTTGACATTATCAGTGTTGATCTGAGCCAGAGGAGAGTAGCGTTGTCCATAATCAGTACGACCATACGCGCTCCATTCGCCATCTGGTGTTTGCTCGCCATTTGATAATGGGTCGCCAAGGTTGGTAGAAGTGGTGTTTTGATCGCCGTCATCTTTGGCAGTTAAATCGAGCTCGCCCAATTTGTCGGTGGCATTATTGGCCATACTACCGAAAGAGAGCAGTGCGCCCACAACCACACTGGCCATTAGTCCCCAATAATAAAGAGGACTTTTCTTAACGTTGTTTGTGGTTGTTACTTGAGCGTGTTTCCCTTGCATTTTCTTAGAGACCCACGGTAAAAGCATTAATAAACCAAAGATTAGTGGGAAACCCAAGCGAGTTGCCAGCGCCCACCAATAAAATCCAGATTCCCACAGTGCCCAAACCATCGTTATGACGATGAAAAGAGCGTAGAGGCCGTAAGCACTCCAATGTTTTTTGAACAACAAAAAAGCGGTCGCAAGCATCGCTGCGCCAGCAAAAAGATAGTAAGGACTACCGCCTAAAGAGAGCAGATAAGCGCCGCCAATAATCAAGGGGACGGCAAAAACTGCCATAATGATCGCTACGAGTTTTTCCATGAGCGGTATCACCTGTTACATAGAAGCAAATGGACATGCAGTGGTCGACACCCAGTACAAATCAATATCTAGGCGTCCAGCAATACATGCAGAAATAAAAACGAAATCAAACGTTGAATAACGTTTGAGACTGTATTTTATCACTTATACATAAGCTCGGTAAAGGTGGGGTAAGATAAGACCAGCGGTTTAGACCCTTTGTTTTAGTTGTCGAATTGCTTCTGACAAAGCTCCATAAAGGCACGACCGTATTGGCGGATTTCCGCATCATCACGCACCGCCATCCAACTGGTGAAACGCCCGAAGTGATCGACTGGAATCGCGGTCAAGTTCTGATAGTGACTTGGTTCAAAGGCCATCTCGGCAATGATACCAATGCCTAAGCCAAGTCCTACATAGGTGCTAATCACATCCGCATCAAGTGCTGCTAACACAATATCTGGCTCCAAACCTGCGGCCTCAAAGGTATTATCAATCGCGCCGCGTCCAGTAAAGCCGCCGTGATAAGTCACAATGGGATAGCTTGCGAGGGTAGGCAAGTCGATAGAATCTTGCTTGGCAAGTTCGTGATCGCTTGGCACGATGACGCGATGCGTCCAGTCGTAATAGCGGTAGCATCTAAGATAGTTGTTGTGTAGCAAAGACTCCGTTGCGATACCGATATCAGCCTGACCACGAATGACCATCTGCGCGATGGTCTCAGGATCGGCCTGTTGCAAGATCAAATTGACTTTTGGAAATCGCTCTTTAAATTCTTTAACCACTTTCGGCAACACATAGCGTGCCTGCGTGTGGGTCGTCGCAATGGTCAATGTGCCGATATTAGGATTATTAAAATCAAGGCTTAGATTTTCAATGGTACGAATCTCGGCAAAGATAGATTCGATATGTGGCATGAGCGCCGTACCCATGGTGGTCAGCCCTGTCAGACGCTTTCCTTGACGAATAAATACTTCGGTCTTCAGTTGGTTTTCAAGTGCCGCGATATGCTTTGACAAGCTCGATTGGCTGGTGTGCAGTACAGTCGCTGCTTGACTTAAGTTATAGCCATTGATCACCGTATGCCAGACTGTTTCCAACTGTTTGAGCTGAATTTGCAAATGTCGCTGATTGACCACTACATCGATTGCCATCACTGAATCCTATTGTGTAACAATACAAACCTTACCTATATTTGAAAGATTTGTATATGAAAGTAAAAACTTACAAATGTGCCATAAGAGCGTAGTGTAAAACAAAGCTATTATTCTTGTATATAATAAATAGCTATCAATTTATGATAATTATGAATATAGGTTTTTTATAGTCCTCTTGCTTTTACGGTATTTCTTATAGTTAGTCGTTTGTTTTATTTAGATGGGGTGTGTAACTCAGAATATTTAAGACTGTTGAATATCTAAATTTTAGGCATAAAAAAACAGCTACCTTCTAAAAGATAGCTGTTCATGATTGATAGACTTACTCACTGTTCATTAATCTAATCAATAACGCTTACTCAGCAACGTCATAACGATCCGCATTCATGACTTTACTCCAAGCGCTAACGAAATCACGAACGAATTTCTCTAAGTTATCGTCCTGCGCATATAGCTCAGCATAAGCACGCAAGATAGAGTTTGAGCCAAATACCAAATCCACACGGCTGGCTTGCCATTTGGTATTACCAGTACTGCGCTCACGTATTTCGTAACTATTGACCGTGTTGCTTGGCTCGTCACCTGTTTTCATGGGATGCCACGTGTAGTTCATGTCGGTCAAGTTGACAAAGAAGTCATTGGTCAAGACTCCAGCACGGTCAGTGAAGACGCCTTGTTGGCTTTGACCATGGTTGGTATCAAGGACGCGCATACCGCCAATCAATACTACCATCTCAGGCGCTGTCAATCCCATTAGCTGCGTGCGATCGAGCAGCATCTCTTCAGGAGAGACCGCATAGTCTTCTTTGACCCAGTTGCGATAGCCGTCATGCAAAGGCTCTAAGTCTGCAAAAGATTCGGTATCGGTCATTGCCGCTTCTGCATCACCGCGACCTGCGGTAAATGGTACCGTAACCTCTGTGCCTGCATCGTTTGCTGCCTGCTCAATAGCAGTATTACCAGCAAGCACAATCAAATCGGCCAAGCTCACGTCTTTATCAAAGTCAGACTGAATGCGGGTTAACGCCTCAAGCACGCGTTGCAGCTGCACTGGCTCATTGCCTGCCCAGTCCTTTTGCGGGGCTAAGCGGATACGTGCGCCATTTGCACCGCCGCGATAGTCTGATGCGCGGAATGTACGTGCGCTGTCCCATGCCGTAACGATCAACTCACGGCGACTCAAATCACTGCCCAATATTTGCGATTTTAGCGTCGCAATGTCATCAGCATTCAAGTCTGCATTGCCTGCTGGAATAGGATCCTGCCAGATAAAGTCTTCACTCGGTACATCTGCCCCTAAGTAACGAGATTTAGGCCCTAGATCGCGGTGAGTTAGCTTGAACCATGCTTTGGCAAACACCTCATCAAAATACGCTGGGTCGTTATGGAATTTCTCTGAAATCTCGCGATAAACAGGATCTTTGATCAATGCCATGTCAGCATCAGTCATGATCGGATTACGGCGGACACTTGGATCATGAGCGTCTAATGGACGGTCTTCTTCTTTTATATCAGTCGGCTCCCACTGCCATGCACCTGCTGGACTTTTGGTTAATGCCCAGTTGTGATTCAATAGTAATTCAAAATAGCCATGATCCCATTGGGTTGGATTGGTTGTCCACGCGCCTTCAATACCACTTGAGACGGTATCACCTGCATTGCCATTACCTTTAGGATTGCGCCAGCCTAGGCCTTGCTCTTTGACATCCGCCGCTTCTGGCTCGTCTTCTAGTGTGGTCGCATCGCCATTACCGTGACACTTACCAACGGTATGACCACCCGCGGTCAAGGCAACCGTTTCTTCATCATTCATTGACATACGCGCAAACGTCGTACGCATATCTTGAGCGGTTTTCAATGGGTCAGGGTTGCCGTCGATGCCCTCAGGGTTGACATAGATTAAGCCCATTTGTACCGCTGCTAGTGGGTTTTCGAGGGATGCACGGTCTTTATCGCTATCGTAACGGTTTTCGGTCGGTGCCAGCCATTCGCGTTCAGAACCCCAGTAGATGTCTTTTTCTGGATGCCAAATATCAGCACGACCACCAGCAAAGCCTAGCGTTTTAAAGCCCATAGACTCATAAGCCATGTTGCCTGCCAAAATCATCAAATCAGCCCATGACAGTTTGTTGCCGTACTTTTTCTTGATGGGCCATAGTAGGCGGCGCGCTTTGTCTAGGTTGGCGTTATCCGGCCAGCTATTTAGTGGCGCAAAGCGTTGATTACCAGTATTAGAACCGCCGCGACCATCGGCACCGCGATATGTACCCGCTGAATGCCACGCCATACGAATCATCAAGCCACCATAATGACCCCAATCTGCTGGCCACCACTCTTGTGATTCGGTCATGAGGTTTTTCAAATCGGTTTTGACGGCTTCTAGATTAAGTTGTTTGAAAGCTTTAGCATAATCAAAGTCTGCTCCCATTGGATCAGTCTTTTTGTCTTGCTGATGCAATATGTCTAGGTTCAAGCTATTCGGCCACCAGTCAGTCGCAGCAGAGGCGGTGGTAGTATGCGCTTGATGCATGACGGGACAGCCGCCCATGCTAGGACGCTGCGGTGCGTGTGTTTGATCAACGTTTTCACTATGAATCGTCGGTCCCTTATCATCACCTTGATCATAAGTTGTATTGGTTGCGGTGTCGCTGTTACCTTGGTGGTTTATCGAGCAACCGGCAGTATCTTGCGTGGTGTTTTTGTCGGTTGGGGTGTTGGTAGAATCGGACATGGCAAAACTCCTAGGCTATGGTAATAGAAAGAACAAACCGTCAATTAAGATAATCATTGTTGATATAGAGAGCATAACGAAGTACTGTTTATTTATAAAACTAATATATAAAAATTATATGTTTTAAATTATTAATCATTAATTCTTGGTGTAGTACCTCATCCAGCTTGCTATTAAGGTCATTGCTCTTGCTACTAGGTAGGACAGTAATAAGCCGATCAAGTTTGTATTGATCCTACCTCTATCTACATATTACCGATAAATGAAAGCGTTGTTAGACATCTTTGATGAGAGTAAGTAGTAAGAAAACTAAGGACTGGTTTAACCATAGTGAAAGATTGCTATAATCTTCGTTACTGCAGCGAAATATAAGCCGTTATGAAAGTGCCAGAATCAATGAGTTAATGCAAAAACATCTAGTCAAGGTAGCGGTTCTCAAGTACCATAACTGAATTTTGTTGTAATAAACGCATTGGTGCAACGTAAAGCAATTTTTATCGATCTCTTGATGGATAACTGATTCTAAAGATTGATAAAAATTGTGCGCAGTTGTGTTATTTGTCTCAATTGTTGGTGAGTTATTATGTCTGCTGTCAAATCTGTACCACCCAAACCTCCCATCGCCAAAAAATCATGGGGCGAGGCGGCGAAAGCCTATCTTGATCGGCGTGCTATGATCATGCTGTTTTTGGGTTTTGCAGCTGGTATTCCTATTTTGCTTATTTTCTCCAGCCTATCGTTATGGCTGCGTGAGGCAGGGTTTGATCGTAGTGTAGTGACGACCTTTAGTTGGGCGGCATTGGGATATTCGTTCAAGTTCATTTGGGCGCCCCTAGTAGATGCGGTGCCGCTACCCATATTGACTAGATTGCTGGGCCGCCGTCGTAGTTGGATTTTGATTGCACAGCTCTTAATTATTTTGGCGATTTATATGATGGCCAGCATCAACCCGACGGATGAGAGCAGTTTGCACTATATGGCCATGGCAGCCGTGCTATTGGGCTTTTCGTCCGCCACGCAAGATATCGTGGTCGATGCCTATCGTATTGAGCTTGCCCCTGCGAGTTTTCAGTCAGTATTGTCGGCAATGTATACCGCAGGCTACCGTTTAGGGATGATTTTTGCAGGCGCAGGTGCGCTCTATTTAGCAGATTATTTTGGTTCGACCGAAGAGCTTTATAGTTACGAAGCGTGGCGCAACACCTACTGGATCATGGCAGCGGTGATGGGCGTAGGTGTGGTGACCACGTTGATAATTCGGGAGCCTGTGAGTGAGCAGATACGTATTGATCGTCCCGCCTCTGACTATGCTCGTTTGGTACTGGTGTTTGTATTGTCGGTCGCCGCTTTTATCATCGCTTTTGTCAATGTTGGTGCGTTACTGCCAGAGACAGACAGTGTGATGTTTGCTTTTTTATTTGAAGTTGTCCATCTGTTAACCAGCTTACTGGTGGCATCGGTTGTGGGTTACCTGTCTGTCAAAGTGGGCGTGGTCAAACAAGAAATGGCTTATACCACTTGGGTTGAACCAGTCGTTGATTTTTTCCGTCGTTATGGCAAAAAAGCATTATTGCTACTGGCCTTGATTGGGTTATACCGGATTTCTGATATCGTCGCAGGGGTCATCTCGAACGTCTTTTATCAAGACATGGGATTCAGTAAAACGGATATTGCCAATGCAGTGAAACTGGTTGGTGTCATCATGGTTATTGCAGGTGGCTTTTTGGGTGGTATTTTGGCTCAAAAACTGCGTATGATGCAGGCGATGATGGTCGGTGCCATCTTGGCTTGTGTGACGAATTTATTATTCGTCCTGCTCACTTACCATCCTGGTAGCTTGCCGCATATGTATATGGCTGTGATTTTTGATAATCTGGCGGCAGGCCTTGCCAGCGCTGTATTCATCGCGTTCTTGTCTGCCTTGACCTCGATTCGTTTTACCGCGGTACAGTATGCTATTTTCTCCTCATTAATGACGTTGCTACCTAAGGTGATGGGTGGCTACTCTGGAGCTATCGTTGACAATATGGGCTATCCATTTTTCTTTATTTTCACCTTTGCGATTGGTATGCCAATTTTGATCTTAATCTATCTGGTCGATAAACACATTGTGATTGGTGATAATGACGATATATACGGTGATAATGACAAATTAACAAAGGCAACTCCAAACCTGACCGATACCAATGAGCCACCGCGCGCTTCAGAGTAGCATTGGCAGTACTTTTATCTTTATTTACGATATCTTTAAGAGTGACTTATGACCGCATTGACCATTCGTCAAATAAAGCAGCAAATTGGCCAACTGACGAATGGTGAGACAAATCGTCAAATACCATCGTTTTGGCCAACGGATTGGCTGCTATATGTTATTGATAAACCTTCACTATTTTTGATTACTGACGAAGATTATCAGCTGACAGAGAGTGAGCTTGCACAGTTCAATGCTGGTGTAGCAAAGATGCAGCAAGGAATACCGCTTGCTTATCTGACTGGACAGCAGGAGTTTTGGTCGCTGAATTTTGTGGTCAATGAGCACACCTTGATCCCCAGACCCGATACCGAGGTATTGGTCGAGCAAGTATTGAAATGGATCAATGCTCAGCCAGTATCTAATCCTCATAAGCGCTTACTTGACTTGGGTACAGGCTCAGGTTGTATTGCTGCCAGTTTGGCTCATGAATTAAAAAAAGACAATTGGCAAGTGGTCGCCGTTGATTTGTCGCTTGAGGCGCTCGATATTGCTCGGCATAATGCGGATATTAATGGTGTCACTAATATTGAATTTATCCAAAGCAGTTGGTATCAAGCGTTACCTACTGAGGACGAATGTCGGTTTGATGTGATTGTCTCAAATCCGCCTTATATTGATGAGGCAGACGAGCATTTGGCGGGTCTAACCGCTGAACCGATCAGCGCGCTGAGTGCACCCAATCATGGTTTGGCTGATATCGAGCATATTGTCCAGCAGGCACCGTCTTATTTGTCCAAAAAAGGACTGCTGGCTATCGAGCATGGCCATGACCAAGGGGTTGCGGTTCGACGGTTATTTTTGGAGAATGGTTTTGAGTCAGTACACACGGTACAAGATTACGGTGGTAATGATCGTGTCACAGTAGGGCAATATCCATAAATAGGCTTTATGGATAGACATTTTTAATTATAGGTTGCAAAAAATATGGCAGACGATTTGGCACAGCTATCTGATGATGAGCTGCTCCGTTATGCACGGCAAATACTACTCGACGGTTGGGATATGGATGCTCAGCTGCGATTAAAGTCAGCACGCGTGGTGATAATAGGCGCAGGCGGCCTTGGTTGTCCAGCGTCTGAGACACTGGTGCGTGCAGGGGTTGGTTATGTGCATCTGATCGATGATGATGCGATCGAGGCAAGCAATCTGCAACGGCAAACGCTGTTTTTGCCAGAAGATATCGGTAAGCCCAAAGCGCTGACAGCAGCGGCTATGCTGGCACGCATCAACCCTTTGATAGAAGCTTACGGCACCGTGGCGCGGTTAGATGAAGACAATGCTTATGAATTGCTCAAGCTGGCCTCTGGTAAGCCAGACTTATTACTAGACTGTACGGATAATTTTGCGACTCGTGACGTCATTAATCGCATTAGCGTACGCTATCAAATTCCATTATTATCTGCTTCAGCAATTGCGATGCAAGGGCAGCTGGCGCTGTTTGAGCCACATCTAGACACAGGTTGCTATCATTGCGTGTTTGGCGCGCTTATGCATGATGAGGTTGCTGATGAGCGTACCTGTGCCAATTCAGGTGTGCTTGCGAGCACCACTGTGGTTATGGGTAACCTACAAGCCAATACCGCCTTGCAATATTTGGGATTAACCAAAAATCCACTGACAAATAAACTGCTTATATGGGATGGTAGGCAGATGCAGCAGCGGCTGATGGGTTACAGAAAAGATCCAGAATGCCCAGTCTGTAGCAGCCCTGATTGAATAATATGCCTTTGATATATTTTTAGTCTATTTTCGAAATTATCTATTTTCAAATCCTTTCTATTACCATAGTTGTTTTTTATGAAAATTCATCGTCCGCATTTGTTAAAGCATACCTTTAATGTCGTTAACCGTGTTCGCCAAACCGCGAGTGTCGCAGGTCTGTCTGCGCTAAGAGTCGCAAAAGGGGAAAAACCTGATGCAATGCTACTCAAAGAAACCTTTGAGCAGTTAGGCACGACTTATATCAAAATCGGTCAGTTTATCGCCAGTACACCCTCGCTGTTTCCACGTGACTATGTTACCGCTTTCCAGAGCTGCTTGGATCAAACCACGCCATTGTCTTATGCTTATATCGAGCAGGTGCTAAAAGAAGAGCTGGCGACTGAGGGTATGAGTCTTGATGATAAGTTTGCGCATATTGACTCAGAGCCGCTAGCATCAGCCTCTATCGCTCAAGTGCATGCTGCCCGTCTGCATAATGGTGATGAAGTGGTGCTAAAGGTACAAAAGCCTGGCGTCGAGACGATTATGCAGACCGATTTGGGCGTATTGCATGGCGTGACCAAGCTGCTTGAAATAGTGATGCCATCGATGAGATTCGCAAGTATCGCGCCAATTATCGATGAGATTCGCCTGCGTATGCTTGCTGAGACGGATTTTATCGCTGAAGCACAAAACATCCGCGATTTTCAGCAGTTCTTAACCGTCTCAGGTAATACTCGGGTAGTGGCACCAATAGTGTATGACGATCTGACCACCAAGCGTGTATTGACGATGAGCCGCCTATATGGGGTTTCTATGGTTGATGAGTCGCTCATGCGTCAGTATTGCAGCGATCCTGCGCAAATCATGGCAGATACATTAAACACCTGGTTTGCCAGTCTCATGCTGTGCAATAGCTTCCATGCTGACCTGCATGCGGGTAACTTGATGCTATTAACCGATGGACGTATTGGTTTCTTAGACTTTGGTATTGTCGGTAAACTCAAAGCCGAGAGCTGGCGTGCGTGCATGGGTATGATGCAAGCGATGCAAGACAGTGACTATCAAGCCATGGCACGTCATATGATTGACATGGAAATGACGCATGGTGGCAATAAAGTTGATGTGGTTGCCTTAGGTAATGATCTAGAGCGCATGATGATAACGATCATGGCAGAGGATAAGACCTTTACCAGCGGTGTGCCTTTTAACAGTAAAGAGCAAGCTGACGAGCTCAACAAAATGATGCTTGAGATTGTCGAAGTTGGCAAACGTCATGGTATCCATTTTCCACGCGACTTTGCTTTATTGACCAAGCAAATGTTATATTTTGATCGGTTTATGCGTACGCTAGCGCCTGATATGGATATGTTTAGCGATCAGCGTGTACAAATGCTAGGACAGGATACGATAGGGACAACCACGTTAGATGTATTGTAGGGTTTGTTTTTATTTTATGCCGTTTGAATAGCTCTAATAACTGTTTTACCCCTACTAGTTTTACTATTGCTTTTAATTATCTAATACAAAGGATTGTGTGCTAATTGCCACAAAAATGGCGCTGTCATGATGACTGCTATTAAAAGCCGTGTCGCTCCTACCATCACCAATGAAGCGGCCATTGCCTGTATCGGTATGTACTGTATGGCAGTTGTCATGGGCTATGGACGCTTTCTCTTTACCGCCACTCTACCTGATATTATGGTGCAATTGTCACTATCAACGACGATTGCTGGCTGGCTAGCATCAATCAACTATATCGGTTATTTTATCGGTGCCCTCATTGCTATGTTTGTGCCTCAGCGTGCGACATGGCAGGCGATGACGCTTTGGGCAATAATCAGTGTTGTCACAACAATGCTACTCGTTATACCAAGTATGTCGCTCACGTTATGGTATATCATTCGCCTAATCGCAGGCATTGCAAGCGGGGTAGCGATGATATTGAGCTCATCGTTTGTGATTCAAAACCTGAGCCCCGAGCGCCGTTCTATACTCTCGGCCATCCATTATGCAGGTATTGGTGTTGGTATTAGTGCCTCTGCTGTCGTGACATGGTGGCTTTTGATACTAGGCTATCATTTTGATGTGATTTGGCTGGTTGCAGGCTGTACCAGTTTACCGCTGATATGGCTCCTCTACGCGATAAAACCCAAACCAGTAGATAGTTTGGAGTCACAGTTGAACGATTCGAAACAGCACGTCTCAGTGCATCAGAGCTATTTGAGGTTCAAACGCTCTTTATATGAAGCGATTTCTGGACACCATAAAGCGCTTGCTTTGCTTTTTGTCAGTTATATATTGGCAGGATTTGGTTATATCAGCTCAGCAACTTTCCTGCCTGTTATGGCAGCGCAGCGCTTAACGACACAGACCTATGCTGGATTGATGATTTGGTTGGTCGTCGGTATTTTTGCGATGCTATCAAATCCGTTATGGGGTGCGCTTGCCAAACGTATCGGTGAGGTAAAAACCCTAATGGGTCTCACGGTATTACAAGCGTTTGGCATGTGTTTGCCTATATGGTTTGATGGTGCGCTTGGATTATACGGCAATGCTATTATTCTAGGGTTGACCTTTGTCGGTATGGTGGCGATGACCCTCACGTTGTTTAAAAACATCAATCCTGCTTATTCTAATTTACTGATTGCATTGGCGACGCTCGCCTACGCATTAGGGCAGTTCTTGGGACCTTTGGTGACGGTAGTATTGGCAGGAGAGGATGGCAATTTCAATGCAGGGTTACTGGTCGCTGCTATTGGATTGATGATTGGACTGATTTTGATAATAATGTTTCGTAGACAGTCACCAACGCTCGCTTAGCATTTTTAACGCCATGAGCGCTCTATACGACGCTACGGCTGAATACCTCCCGCAGCTCAAAACTGGTGTGGACTTGGGCAACGCCCTCAATACGATTGAGGCGATGCAATAAAAACTCCTCATAATGTGCCATATCGCGTACTCTCACCTTAATAAGATAGTCTTCTGTACGTCCTGTGACAATACTACAGCTCACGACTTCCTCAAAACTCTGAACGCTACGCTCAAATTGCTCAAAACGCTCAGCCGTATGACGATCCATACTGACGGCGATAAACACGGCGAGCGGATAGCCCAGTTTTTGCGCATCGGTTTTGGTATGGTAGCCTGTAATGATATTAGCGTCTTCTAAGCGTTTAATACGGCGGGCACAAGGGGTGGCAGAGAGATTGACACGCTCAGCAAGCTCCGTGATACTCATACGTGCCTGCGTCTGTAACAAGCGCAATAATTGCTTATCGATGTCATCTATATCTATTGTGCCCGTACTTCCAAAATGACTTTCTGGCATTTTTAGCGCCTCAATAGTGAATTTAGTTGATTGTAACTACTAAATTGGGTTTTTTCACTAAAATCATAGAAAATAAAGTAAAAAATAGGAGGTTTCTATTTGCTAAACTTTGCTATTATTACGGTGTAACTACTCGTTACCTCGTATGATAAATACAATTCTAAACAACAGCTAATCATCTAGCTAAACATACAAATAACCATATCATCTAAGGATTGATTATGTCTGACCAAACCACGCCTACGGCAGTCGCAAAGACTGCAAAGATCACACCAAAAAATGCCGCTTTTGACTTTCGTAAATACCGTCCATTTGCCTTTGCGCCATCGCTGCCAGATCGTACGTGGCCGAGCAAAACAATTGAGAAGTCGCCAGTATGGGCAAGTGTAGATCTGCGTGATGGTAATCAGGCACTGATTGATCCAATGACGATTGAACAAAAAATGCGCTTTTTTAAGACCTTAGTAGAGGTGGGTTTTAAAGAGATTGAGATTGGTTTCCCGTCAGCGGCGCAGGTTGAATTTGACTTTACCCGTAAACTTATCGAAGAAAACCACGTACCGGATGATGTGACGCTACAAGTATTGGTACAGGCGCGTGAGCATTTGATCGCCCGTACTTTTGAATCGCTAAAAGGCGTCAAACGCGCCGTCGTCCATGTCTACAACTCAACCAGCCGTGTGCAACGTGAAAAAGTCTATGCCAAAAACAAAGACGAAATTAAAGAAATTGCTATCACTGGCGCCAAACTATTGAAAGAGTATGCGGCCAAATACCCTGAGACTGAGTGGGTGTTTCAGTACTCGCCAGAGAGCTTTAGTCAAACAGAGACTGAGTACGCAGTAGAGGTTTGTGATGCGGTTTGTGATGTGTGGCAACCACAACAAGGCCAAGAGGTGATTTTTAACTTGCCAGCGACTGTTGAAGCCTCTATGCCGAATGTCTTTGCGGATCAAGTAGAGTATTTCTGCCGCAATCTTCCTCAGCGTGAGCATGTCATTATTAGTCTTCATACTCATAATGATCGTGGCTGTGCTGTAGCCGCCGCCGAATTGGGTGTTTTGGCAGGTGCAGATCGTATCGAGGGCACGTTGCTTGGTAATGGCGAGCGTACAGGTAACATGGACATTATGGTCATGGCCATGAACTTGTTTAGCCAAGGTATCGATCCCGAGCTTGATTTTAGCAACATGAGTGAAATCGTACAGGTTGTGAGCGAGTGCAATAACTTACCGCTACACCCGCGCCATCCTTATGTGGGTGAATTGGTCTTTACCGCCTTTAGCGGCTCACATCAAGATGCCATCAAAAAATCACTCGATTACAACGAAAACAACCAAACTGAGACTGACAACGTTTGGGATGTGGCTTATTTGCCAATCGATCCTGCGCACATTGGTCGTAGCTATCAAGATGTGGTACGTATCAATAGCCAGTCGGGCAAAGGTGGTGTTGCGTATATCTTACAGCGTAATTATGGCTTTAACCTACCACGTTGGATGCAGATTGACTTTAGCCGTGTGGTACAAAAGCAAGCGGAAGCGGTTGCCCGTGAATTACAAAATGATGAAATTTTACAAACCTTTGAAAATACCTACTTGCAGCAAGGTAAGTTTGAGTTACTAGATTATAGTGTCAGTAACAAAGGCGGTGAGGTGTATTTCAGCGGCCAAGTCCAGATGAATAACGACACCATTGATATCGATGGTACGGGTAATGGTCCATTATCATCGTTTATCGACGGTCTTGCACAGCATACGGGTAAATCATTGCATATTATTAACTATGCAGAGCATGCCATTAACCCGCATCATAATAGTGGTAACGGTATCGATGATGATACCAATAGTGATAATAAAACGAATGCAAATGCCGCCGCTTATATTCAGCTGAATGTAGATGGTGAAGTGTACTCTGGCATCGGTACGTGTAGCAGTACAGTATCAGCGATGCTAAAAGGGGCGTTATCAGCTTTTGCTCAAGCATTGAATGTAGAAGCTGCTTAGTATTAGATAACTATATCGTAATACTTTACTGGTCTTGATTTCATAAATATATAACACCGTAGCTCCTTGTACTCAACAAGCAAAGCTACGGTGTCATTTTTTTATGAGTAGAAAGCGACTAGATTATCGGGCATTATCTTACTTCAACGTCACTACTGACTAAGGTTTTGCTTATCGTTTGGATTAAGGTATTTTGCCCAATAGCATAATGTTACTTGTGTTTTTGGTGTCTACGACTTACGCTAATGTATATAAAATATTATAAATAAAAGGTTAATCATGGAACCTATATCATTTGCTTCATTTACATTGGCATCTATTCTGGCTTCATTGCCAGTGAATGGTGAGACAGTTACTGAGCCGACAATCACTACGCATATTAGTCCAGACATTGCAGGACAGTGGGAGATAGATTTAAACAGTTCTATCACCATGACCAAAGACGCGAAAGCTCAGCAAGCGGCATCATCGAATAGTCTGCAAAAAAACAGTTCAGAGCCTAAGATGGTAGCTGATATGGACGGTGGCATAATCACTCAAAGTGAAGCGCGCATACTAAACATTAAGCCGACTACCAGTAAAAACTTAATGGCGTCAGTCAACAAGTCGAATCAGTGCCGTGAGCTATATAATTTTGGTGCGGACAATGAGATGTGGGCGGTCAGTGGTAAAGAGTGGACATACGGTCGCTATCTAGTCACACATCGTGAAGAAGGCCTGCCCGTCATCGCTATCAAGACGATCTATGATAATAACGAAGTAGATTGCTCAGGCAACCAAGTGGATCAAAGTGACGAAGCGTTGATTGCGTTTTTATACCATGATGGCAATCAGATGCAGTGGTGTGCTGATCCTGATGGTACAGAGTGCTTTATGACTTTTAATAGAGTATTGCCATAATAAGTGGCTTGTATCATATTGCACGAGTTATTCGACATCTACTAAGCATAAAAAAGCCGCTATATCGATAGCGGCTTTTTTATGCTTAGCTTTTGGTAATGCTATTCAAATAAGAGTTGATAAACTTTTTACGATTTATAATCGTTTTGTTCTACGCCTCTTTCTTAGCTTTATTGGCAGTCAACATTTCTCGCTCAAGATAGTGAATATTTTGTGCTTCTTTGGCAAAATTCTCATCTGCCAAAATCACATCACGATGTAGCGGTATATTGGTTTTGATACCTTCAATGATCAACTCATCAAGTGCGTGTATGGTCTTAGCAACGGCTTGCTGGCGAGTCTGACCATGGCAGATAAGCTTACCAATGAGTGAATCATAGTAAGTCGGTATCTCGTAGCCAGGGTATAGATGCGAATCGAATCGAACACCTGCGCCACTTGGCGCAAATAGTTGATTGACAGTACCAGGGCAAGGAACAAAAGTTGCTGGATCTTCAGCATTGATACGGCACTCAATCGCGTGGCCTTGGATTTCAATCTCACTTTGACGATAAGATAAACCATAGCCGGCTGCAATTTTTAGTTGCTCAACCACGACATCTATACCAGTAATCATCTCGGTTACTGGATGTTCGACCTGTACGCGCGTATTCATCTCAATAAAGAAAAATTCATTATTTTCAAACAAAAACTCAAACGTACCAGCGCCGCGGTATTTCACAAGCTCACAGGCTTTCACACAGGCTTTTAAGATAGGTTCGCGGACATCATCTGGGATATCTGGCGCAGGCGCTTCTTCTAGTACCTTTTGATGACGACGCTGCAATGAGCAATCACGGTCATATAGGTGGATGGCATTACCATTACCATCACCCAGTACCTGTACTTCTACGTGGCGCGGGTTTTGAAGATAGCGCTCCATATAGACAGTATCATCACCGAACCAAAGCTCAGCTTCTTGCTTCGCCGCTTGGACTTGACCGACCAGCTCGTCAAAGCGCTCAACGACGCGCATACCGCGTCCACCGCCGCCAGAAGCCGCTTTAATCAATAGCGGAAAACCGATATTGCGCGCTTGTTCTTCAGCATTGTGTAGCGTAACGGCACCCACAGAGCCAGGCACGGTTGGTACGCCCGCTTTTTTCATGGCGTTGATCGCAGAGACTTTATTACCCATCAAGCGAATGTGATCTGCATTAGGGCCAACGAAAGTCAATCCTGCTTCTTCTACGCGCTCAGCAAACTCAGCATTTTCAGACAAAAAACCATAACCCGGATGAATAGCATCCGCGCCAGTGATTTCAGCGGCAGTTAAGATAGTATTAATATCAAGATAACTTTGATTGGCATTAGGCTTACCAATACAAATTGCCTCATCAACAAAGCGCAGGTGCATCAAGTTGGCATCAGCAGTAGAGTAGACGCCTACCGTTTCGATACCTAGCGCTTTGCAAGCTCGAACGATACGCAGGGCAATCTCACCTCTATTGGCAATGAGCAATTTTTTTATCATGGGTTCATCCTTGTCGATGCATCAGTTATTGACCAAGTTTTGATATCTAGCATCCTGTTATTTGACTTTGATGCGATATGTATATCAAAAACCAGCCATAATGAAATTAAGTATGGCAAATATCGTTACGCTTTATAGCGTATGACAGGTTGGCCGAACTGTACGACTTCAGAGTTATCTACCAAGATTTCGTCAACAATACCACTTTGAGTCGCTTCAAGAGGGTTCATTATTTTCATCGCTTCGATAATACCTAGGGTATCACCCGCTTGAACTTTTTGACCAACTTTTACAAATGGTGGGTCGTTAGGACTTGGCGCTGAATAGAAAACACCAACCATTGGCGAGTTTTCGACGCTACCCGCTTTTTCCGCAGGTTTTCCTTCAGCAGCAATAGGCGCTGCGCTAGCAGTTGGCGCTGCCATCATGGCTGGTGCAGGCGCATCATAGTGACGAGTCAAGCTAATATGCTCATCGTCTGAACTGATTTCTAAATTAACCAGTTCACTTTCTTCCATAAGGGCGATGAGGGTGCGTATTTTTTCAATATCCATAGTTTTTATCTGACCTTGTACTAAATTCGAAAAATAGTGTAACTAAATATTGTCTAATTAGTTGCTAATGATACCTAGATTCATGGCAATGAGCAATCAATGTACAGTTGTTAACTGAGATTTTTTACATATTTTGACGTAAGCCATCTTTTTAGCAAGAAAACGTCTACGATTTATCATAGTCCATGTGACCATATATCGCTAGCAATGGTTATGAGGTGTGACGTTTTAATCAATCAGTTTCAACCCCATAGCGCTGTTAAACGTCTTTGCTGATAGCGCAAACGAAGGGTCAATAGAATAGAAGATAAGAATAGGCCAGTGATTAATGCCATCCAAAAGCCTTGAGCGCCAACATCAGTGAAACGCACTAAATAGATACCCAGTGGTAGGGCTACTAACCAATAGCAAAAAAGCGTGACCCACATCGGTATGGTGGTGTCTTGCATGCCGCGTAATATACCAGCGACATTGACCTGCCAGCCATCAAATAACTGATAGGCAAGGGCAAAGATAAGCAAATGCATAGACTCCGCTCTAACCGCTGGATTATCGGTAAATGCTGCTGCCAACTCTGGTCTAAATAGCCATATACCAAGCATACAAGTGAGCGCAATCAATACTGTCCAGACAAGTCCAGTTGCTTGTACTTGACGTAAGGCTAAGAGGTTTTTTTGCCCATAACGATTTGAGACCATAATGGTGAGTGCCATCGCAACAGATATCGGTATCATAAACAGCTGTGACGTCACTGATAACGCTACTTGGTGTGAGGCTGTTGCAAGCTCTCCGAGCGGGCTGATAACAAGAGCGCCCAAACTAAATAAACTGGCCTCAAAAAAGATAGAGACACCAATAGGAATCCCCAATTTTAGAAGTTTTTTGATCTGTGTGCGATTTGGACTCGCAAATCCATAAAAAAAGCGAGTGCTGGCAAATTCCCGCCGCTTGGTGACGCTGGTATAAGCCGCCAGTAACAACACATTTATCCACAATACTAGTGCTGTTGCCACACCGCAGCCTGCGCCGCCCATCTCGGGCATGCCAAATAGACCATGAATAAAAATATAGTTCAGAGGAATATCTGCGAGTAGACCGACAATGCTAATAACCGTCACTGGCTCAGGTCGACCAAGCGCTTCGCAATAACTGCGTAACACAGCATAGACAGCTAATGCAGGGAAACCAAAAGACACACCATGCAAATATTGTGTTGCTATAGGCTGAATATTCTCAGGCACACCCATGATGCCAAGGACATTGGGTGCCAAATTGACAACAATAAAACCAATAAGGCCAAGAGCGCCTGCTGTCCACAAGGACTGCTGAGTAATATGAGGAACCTGATGATGCTGGTCTTGACCGACAGCCTCACCAATGAGAGGGGTAGTGGCAATCAACACACCTGTTGCTAACAAAAACAGCGGTAGCCAAATGCCAGATCCAACTGCCACGGCCGCCAAATCAAGCGCAGATACTTGACCTGCCATGATGGCGTCCACAACCCCAAGCGCTGCTTGGCAAAACTGAGTAATCAAGATAGGTAGGGCGAGTACCCCTAAGCGTAAACTGTAGCTTTTAAAGTCTCTGAAAGATAATGGAAAAACCATGGTAAGCAACTTTTTATTCTTTGCGATAATTGTTATTAATCATATTAATAAGCAAATACGGTCATCGCTCTCAGAGCGATGTGGTAAGAGGAGAGTCGTGCCGACGATGATACTCCGATAAATAATATGAGCAAGCTTATACAGACGGAGTCAGAAAATAAAAGTGAAGGCACTAAAATAAAAATAACCCGTCAATCCAAGCAGTAGATTGACAGGTCATATACACATAAGATGGTAAAGAAGCCAGACTATGATGTCAACGATTTAGAAGCGCTATATGAATATTCATCTTAGGCTTGTTTTACCTTGGTATTGATAATCAGTAGATAGAGGGTCGAGCTAATCGGTGTGTTCTGGCAGTAGTTCGAGTGTCTCGGCCATGTCCATAATCGCGCGCCAGTGTTTGGGCTCTAATGGAATGACCGTTAATTGCTCGCAGCCCTTTCTCAGCAGTAATGAGTCCTCAAGCGCAGGCAAAAATTTCAGCTCTGATAACGGCAACACCTCTGTAAAAGCTTGCTCAAAAGTGAGATCCACCATATACCAGCGTGGTTCTTCTTCGGTTGCAATAGGATCATAGTGACGATGCTCGGGGTGGAATTGAGTGGGGTCAGGGTAGCCCGCTTGACTGACTGTCATAATGCCAGCCACACCAGAGGGTCTTGCGCTAGAATGATAAAAGAACACTTTATCACCGACTTTCATATCATCACGCATAAAGTTGCGAGCGCGGTAGTTGCGGACACCATCCCAGCTATCTGTACCGAGCCGTTGTAAATCGTGAATACCAAAAAACTTTGGGTTTGATTTCATTAGCCAATAAGCCATATGTCTTATCCTTTGCTTCATGTTTAAATTTAATATTATCAGGGTGGTTTTTTATTAACCAGCTTTCAAGCGCGCCGCAAATGTAATGGTTATATTCTGAATACAGAGCTGCGCTTTGGATGCTGTACTGGTAATATCTCTTTATATACTGCCTGCAAGTTACCATGGTGAATAGGGAATTTGTGCGTGGCTTTATGCGTGGCTTTGTTAATAGTTTTACGTTAGTTAGGCTTTTCTTTATATCATCTAGCCGTTATCCTAGCGATACTTTTGATACTGATCATTATTGCCCATTACACAATAAGTTTATTTATGTCCAAAATGAATGCTGATAGCTCGCCAAATAACCTTGATACGTTACAACTCACAGAAAAGATGACAGAGACTAGCGTTGTAGAGGTGACGAGCATTCCACTGTCGCTCTATATCCATATCCCGTGGTGTGTGAAAAAATGTCCTTACTGCGATTTTAATTCGCATGAGCTGCCTATAGACAGTCAGTTGTCTATGTATGATGACTATGTCGATGCATTGTTATTAGATGCAGCGATGCAGCGGCCATTGGCGCAAGGCCGTAAAATCATCTCAATATTTATCGGCGGCGGCACACCATCACTATTGCCAATTGCTCAGTATCAGCGACTGTTCTCTGGTTTGCGGTCATGTTTTGAATTTGCAGAGGATATTGAGATTACGATGGAGGCCAATCCAGGGACACTCGAGCATGCGCCATTTGCTCAGTATCTAGAGGTTGGTATCAATCGATTGTCTATCGGTGTGCAGAGTTTTGACGCTGATAAGCTCAAAGTGCTTGGACGTATCCATGATCCTGTACAAGCGTTATCAGCGATACGCGCTGCTAAGGCTGCTGGGTTTGCGCGAGTCAATGTCGATCTTATGCATGGTCTGCCGCAGCAAACCATGAACGAAGCATTAAATGATATTCAAATGGCGCACGATGCTGGCGCAACGCATATCTCTTGGTATCAATTGACGATTGAGCCCAACACGGTGTTTTATCGTAGCCAGCCTATTTTACCCGATGAAGACAACTTGGCAGATATCGAACAAGCGGGGCAAGCGTTATTGCAGCAACTGGGGTACAGCAATTATGAGGTGTCTGCGTGGGCGGGCGAGTCAGATAAGCCTTGCCGTCACAATATCAACTATTGGCAGTTTGGCGACTATCTAGCAATAGGTGCTGGTGCACATGGTAAAGTGACGATTGATTGTCACGCAGACAGGGGTAGCGCGCCGTCAAAGGAAAGTGATAAATCAGAAAACGATTTGTTAGCAGAATCTGGCATCTATCGTTTTAGCAAATCACGTTTGCCAAAAGATTATGTAGGAGATATAGAGACGGAAACATCTAAGAGCACTCAAAACGTACCAAAAATGGTTGGTTGGCAAGCAATCGATACAGATGAGCTGGTTAGCGAGTTTATGTTAAATGTACTGCGCTTACATGGCGGTGTCGCTTGGGCGTTGTTTGAGCAGAGAACAGGGCTTAAGCTTGAAAGCGTTACCACACAAGTAGACAAGTTGATTAAGCAAGGGCTACTGATAGATAGTAAAAATCAGTTACAACCAACATTGTTAGGTCAGCGTTATCTCAATCAAATACTGCGTGCTTTTTTATAGCATCTGATAAAGTGTATGTGCAGTAACTACTTAGGATAAAGAATTTGTGACCAAAAAAAAGGACTTACAAAATAGTAAGTCCCTCAAAAAATCTAAAAAAAGCAGACCTTAGATTTTATCTTGTACGTCTTGTGCGCCGCCAGTTACAGCATTTCCGGCGCTTGATACGTCTTGGCCAAGGCCTTTAAACGTGTTGCAACCAGTTAGAACAAACATAGCAGATAAAGATGCGATGATTACTTTTTTCATAATAGTATCCTCAAAGATAAATGAATGGTTATAAATAACAACAGTGACGCTAAGTATCTTGCTCAAGCTTCACTGAAGGGGTATTGGATGAGACAGTCATACATAAATGCTATCGCGCTATCCATTACAGACATCATAATGAAAGTTAAAAACGCTGCACAGTATCAAAATGTAATTATTGGCAGTAAACTGTAACTTTTAATTACCTATCGCTCATAAATTTAAATAATAGAGCATCGACTAGTTGTGGAGTAAACAAACATGACCGTTCATATCGTGTTGGTCGCCCCAAAAATGCCGAGTAATACTGGCAATATCATTCGACTGTGTGCCAACAGCGGCGCGCAGCTGCATTTAGTCAGACCGTTAGGGTTTGAGCTTGATGACAAAAAACTACGCCGCGCCGGTTTGGATTATCATGAATACGCGCATTTGCAGGTTCATGAAGATTGGGCTGCAGCGAGGCAAGCCTTGCAATCAGCGGACTGCCACATTGTCACCGCATTGACCACCAAACTCAGTAAACCGTTCTATGAGTATGATTTTGGCGGGCAAGCAGACAGTGAAAAATCTGACAATGACATGCCCAATATCGCGCTGGTATTCGGTTCTGAGACAGCAGGTCTGGCAGATGATATACGAGAAGATATCGGTGCTGATAATTGGCTAAGATTACCAATGTTGGCTGATTCGCGCAGTCTGAATTTATCCAATAGTGTCGCCATATGTTTGTATGAAATATGGCGACAGCAAGGATTCTTGGGTGATGAAGGACGAAGTGTCGGTTATGAAACGCTGACAGTCTACGATCCGAAATAGCGATGTACCAAATGAGTCGATGATATGACTCATTCATCAGTGCTCACTTGGTAAGCAGCTACAGTTAAAAAAGACACTTTTATAGGCAATTGGGCGGCTTGGGTAGTCCAGCTAGACGGTTGACATGGCGCGCAACCAATCCTGTATTAAATAGCTGCTGTAGTTTTTGATTGCTAATATCGTGCTCAGGCAAAGTTTGCTGTAGCCATTTAATCAATGGGCGAGTCGCTGGCGCATGATTAAATTTGACAAAAAACGCGCGCACTTGCTGCAAAATCTGCAAATGCTCACTCGTTAGGCTGACATCTAGCGTGTCTGCCAGTTGTTGTGCGATATCAGGTGTCCAAATCGTATGGTCACACAAATGCCCATCTTGATCTAATGCAATATCGGTCGATGCTGTGGCAGTATGAGTTGTCGCAGAGGTATGAGTCGTCATAAGGCAATCGTCACCACTTTATCAAACTGGCTATCCTGAGATAGGCTAATCCATTCTTCATCCGTTAAAATATCAGTCAATTTGCTCTCTAAATTTAGCTTGCCAGTTGTATTCGCCGTCAGCTGCGATATATCATCCGCTAATGCATAAATACCTGCAATACTATCTATTTCACTATCATTCAAATAAGCATTGAGCCAGTCGATAAAAGCGGCTGTGGTACCAAGTAAGATAATACTGTCGCCAGTGCGCCAAGTGCGAGACATCTCTTCAGCACTGCGCCTGAGGGTATTCATCGTGCTGTGTAATTGATATAAAGTTGCCATAACAGTGTCCAAGTGTGTACTTTATTATTTTATAAGTCTGATTATATTGCCAATTAAAAAGTTAAAATCTGCTCAAAATCTTGCGAGCGGATCATTTCTGGCACCAGCATGAGCTGTGAAGTCAGATCTACTGGCATCATCCCAATCACCCAACCACTAAAGACATCATCAGGTAGCCAAGCCGCTGGCATGTCGTAAAGATCAAGCGACTGAATCATACCGTGCAAACGTGATTCAGGCTGCATCAATAAGCCAAAAACAGGTGCATCCAAGTACAGCTGCACTTCATGACCGAATGTCGCTAATGTCAGTGCCAGAGCGCAGCCTTCATAGCTTGCTGCTTCGGTGGGTGTATGCAGCTGGATTAATAATCTCATCATGTATTCCTAAATATATTTATCGCAGGCTAATGTCGTAATGGATACGCTATCAAAACTGTATTAAGCGGCAGCCATCCTGCATCATCAGAGCGAGCTCACTGAGTCCCACCAACGTAAATCCTGTCGCTAGATTGTCACCATCAAGCTGATGGCGGGTACTGTTATCTGTGTCACTCACACCGCGGCTAAGAGCTGTGCTAACACAAACAGGCAGTGGTAACTGATATTGTTCAGCCAACATTTGCCATTCTTTGGTCAAATTCATTTGATCAGCGGACTGCCAGCGTAGCCGATTCGCCAGATGTGCCGAGTCCCCATAAAAAAAGACATTGAGCAATGGCCGTTTGGTGATAGGATTGTCGATGTCTTCTTTATTGACGATATCGTCTGCATGACTATCGATATTATGATCAGCTGATGCGCTCTTAAGATACGCGCGCGCATAACGTAATGCTAAATGCGCTAATGGGTGACTAGGATCAGCGGTAATGAGTAGTAGCGGGGTAGTAGTCATAGGGGACAGTATCACATATTATAAATAAGCGTTTAGAGAGTGTTATAGGGGTGAGACAATATTATTGAAAGGCTATAAATGTTTTGTGTAAAGTAATCTAATCGATTTATAGTCGAACTTTAATATTTCTTAATACCATTGAGTCAAAACGCTATTTTTATTGAGTATAAAGGTGCGCTGCAATGAAGCTATCTCAAAGCATTTTGATTAAAGATGTTTATGCTACCATAAAGCGACTCAAAGCAAATAGAGTCACTGTTACTAAACAGGGCTTTATGTTTTGTAATGATATATTGAGTGTGTTCATCTGATGCTGTGACTGTCTCGTAAGAAAAAACAATAAACTTATGAGTTGGGTTCACGTAGTCTTACCATTCTATGTAAGGAGTTTTTGTCACTATGTTACCTGCTATGCCCTCACGTATGAACAGTGGTACAGATTATCAGCCGACAGCAGAGCAACTGCAAGTACTGCAAACAGCCAGTGAGTTTGCTTATCAAATTTGGGAGAGCCGAACGGTTTCCTGCCAAACATTTTTGCGTAGCTACCCACTGAACAGTACGCTGACTCGTCAGCAAATCGATGATCTGATACAAGATTATACGCTAGATGAAAACTATCAACTCGCCGATGAAACGAAAGTCATGAGTGGCTTACGTCATTTGCGTAAGCTGTTAATGATGCGCTGGATTTGGCAAGATGCCTTGCAGATGATTAGTCTTGAGCAATTGACTGATGAGCTATCAGAGTTTGCAGGCGGTTGTATCTCCTTTGCCAAGGACTATACCTATCAGCATTTGATTGCTAAATACGGTGAACCAACCTTTATCAATGAACAAGGCAATGTGCAGATCGATGATATGGCCATCATGGCCATGGGTAAGCTTGGTGCTCAGGAACTCAATTTATCAAGTGATATTGACCTAATATTTGTACATCAAGCGCGCGGCGAAACCAATGGTGACAAGGCAAAGGGCACGCGTAGCATAGACAATAAACGTTTTATGACTCGTCTGGGTCAAGGGATTATTAAGCTGCTTGATCATAAAACCGCTGATGGTTTTGTCTTTCGGGTTGATATGCGCTTGCGTCCATGGGGTGATGGCAGTGATTTGGCCATCCATCTCTCAGCGTTACAAAAATATTTTGCCTTACATGGACGCGCGTGGGAGCGTTTTGCTTGGCTAAAAGCACGAGTCGTTGGGCAGATAGATCAGCCATTTTATGAGGCAATTCAGGCGCTAATCAAACCGTTTGTCTTTCGCTATTATGTGGATTACAGCGCGTTTTCAGCACTCAGGGAGATGAAGTCGCTCATTCAAAATCAAGTTGCACAGCGTGAAGATCTAGACAATATTAAGCTTGGCGCTGGCGGTATCAGAGATATTGAGTTTATTGTACAAGCGTTTCAGCTGATCTATGGTGGTCGGCATCCTCAGCTACAGGTAAAGCCTTGTTTGGAGGCGATGCAAGTGTTGCGTGAGCTTGGATATCTAGAGCAGATTACCTACGATAACTTACAAGCCGCGTATCGGTTTTTGCGTCGACTTGAGCATGCGATTCAAGCCATTAACGATCAGCAAACCCAAAGACTGCCGCATGATGCTTATTGGCAGCATAATCTTGCAGTGACGCTTGGGTTTAATGATTGGCAGGCATTACTGACCCAATTAAATGCTCATCGAGACAATGTTAATGTGCCATTTGAACGTATGGTGACAGAGCGTCAAGTACCTGACAATGATGATACCGATCTAGAGCCTGAGCATTTAGAAGCGCAAATTGCGCGTTTAAATGAGGTACTAACAGAAGAAAATCGCGAGTTATTGCAGAATTTTTGGCAATCAAAGATGGTTGCCAACCTCAGCGAGGAGGCCCGAGAGCGCTTAGATGATGCGTATCCTGTTATTGTCCACGCGCTATTAGCCCATCAAGAGCAGCAAAAACTTGCCAATGCTGCCTTACCGCGATTGATTGCATTGCTTGAAGCCATTTGCCGACGTTCAATCTACTTGGTCATGATTGCAGAAAACCCCAATGCAACGATTGAGCTGATTCCGATGCTATCGGCGAGCCCATGGATTGCAAAAGAGTTGGCACAGTATCCTGTACTGTTAGACACCTTTTTACAGCAACACTATCGCCACCTGCCAGATAAGCCTGAGCTGCGTGACATCCTGCGCCAACAGCTATTGCGTGTCGAACCCAATGACGAAGAAGAGCTGCTAAGCGTATTACGACTGTTCAAGAAAAACCAAGTGTTGGCTGTGGCTGCCAGCGATGTGTTGGCTGAGCGTCCAATCATGAAAGTCTCAGACTCACTGACCTATATTGCTGAGGTGGTACTAGAAGCCGCGCTAGAGCGAGCGTTTGCCGAAATCGTTAATCGTTATGGCTATCCTATCGGTCAAGATGGCGATCCAGTCACTGAGGCTGACTGTGGTTTTGCGATTATCGGTTATGGCAAGCTTGGTGGACTAGAGCTCTCGTATTCTTCCGACTTGGATTTGGTATTCTTACATAAGATAAAAGAGCAGGGCATGACCACTGGTGAAAAGTCAGTCAGTGGCATGAAGTTTGCCGCACGTCTGGTACAAAAGCTGATGAATTATCTCAATACCCAAACGCGAGATGGTAGGGCATATGAGATTGACATGCGTCTGCGTCCGTCGGGCAACGCTGGCATGATGGTGGTATCTTGTCATGCCTTTGAAACTTATCAAATGGACAAAGCGTGGTCATGGGAGCATCAAGCACTGGTGCGCGCTCGGGCGATTTGTGGTGACAGACGAGTGACTGCACGCTTCTGTGACATTCGCCGAGATGTGCTGGCGCTGCCGCGGACGTTAGAGCAAGTACGCTCTGAGGTCACTAGCATGCGCATAAAAATGCAGAAGCACTTAGGCACCAGCCAGTGGCAACAGCAAGCGGGCAAGTTTCAACTCAAACAAGATGCAGGCGGTATTGTAGACATTGAATTCTTAGCACAGTTTGCGGTATTGGCCTATTCACATGAGCATCCAAGCTTGACCAAATGGAGCGACAATGTCCGTATTTTTGAAGAAGTTGCTTCACTTGGTATTTGGGAGGAGCAAGTTTGTCAGGAGTTGACCGATGCTTATCTTAGAATACGTGCTGCTACCCATCAACTGGCACTATCAGAGCAATCATTATTGGTCGATGAGTCGCTTTGGCAAGAGACACGCGCACTGGTACAAGCACAGTGGCAGCATCTAATGGGCGTAGAATCTAACGAAGAATAATTATGAGATTTGTTTTTATTAAGGCCTTGCCGATAGCCAAAGAGGCGCTTAAACTGTAAGGCTTCATACTAGCTGGGAGCCGTAATTAAAAACTATAGGGTCTCAAACCAAAAGATTTCATTTGCCAATACGGCCAGTGATATAATCGATCACACATCATCTTAATACTGTTAGCTGTTCGTCATAATGAAGCGGTATTTGAGCAATAAAAATGAACGCTGCAGTATTATCACACGATGTTGATCACTACTGTTAAATAAAACCTACCTAAAAAAGTTAGACGTTAGCGCTAGCATAAGGACTATAAAATGAATATGGCAACACAAGATGGTAAGCTTTGGATGAATGGCACGATGATTGAACAGCCAGATGCCAACGTTCATGTGCTTACCCATAGCTTGCATTATGGCATGGCTGTGTTTGAAGGCGTGCGTGCTTACCAAACCGCTGATAATCGCACGGCTATTTTTCGCCTAAAGGAGCACACTGAACGTCTACTTGGTTCGGCAAAAATCTTTCAAATGGACGTGCCGTTTGATGCGGCCACGCTAGAGCAAGCACATAAAGATGTGGTCAAGCAAAATAACTTAGCAGAAGCCTATATTCGTCCGCTTATTTGGGTAGGTGCAGAAAAGCTTGGCTTATCTTCGCGTGACAACAGCATCAATGCCATGGTTGCCGCTTGGCACTGGGGCGCATATCTTGGTGAGGAAGGTATCAAAAATGGTATCCGCGTAAAAACCTCTTCATTCACGCATCATCTACCAAATGTCACTATGTGTAAGGCAAAAGCGTCAAGCAATTACCCAGTGTCTATCATGGCAAACCAAGAAGTGACACGTAACGGCTATGATGAAGCCATTTTGATGGATCCGCAAGGGTATGTGTGCCAAGGTGCGGGTGAAAACTTATTCTTGGTAAAAGACGGGGTGCTGCACACGCCAGACTTGGCAGGCGGGGCACTAGACGGTATCACTCGTCGTACTATCCTTCAGTTCGCGGCTGATCTAGACATCAAAGTTGTTGAACGCCGTATCACTCGTGATGAGTTCTACTTAGCAGACGAGATCTTTATGACAGGCACCGCTGCTGAAGTGACACCTATCCGCGAATACGATGATCGTACTATCGGAAATGGCGGCCGCGGACCATTGACCGAAAAACTACAGACCCTATACTTTGATGTTGTTCATGGTCGTAATGAGAAATATATGGATTGGTTAAGCTTTATTGATTAATAAAGTCGTTAGTTTAAAGACCAAAAAGGCTGAACATAATTGTTCAGTCTTTTTTTTATGCTAATATAGCCATCATATTTATTCTTAAGATTAAAGTGAGCAGTCCATGCCAATAGATTCTAGTACAGCAGATAATAAAAATATCAAACAAATTATTTGTATTAAATGGGGTACAAAGTACGGGGCTGATTATGCCAATAAACTGTATGGCATGGTATCTCGCAATATTACGCCACCGTTTCGTTTCGTCTGTTTTACCGATGATACCACCGATGTACGTCCAGAAATCGAATGTCAAGAATTGCCACCATTAGATGTCACCATGCCAACCAACACACTTGGCAAGTGGCCAAAATCACGTTTGTGGGGTGAGAAGTTAGGTGATTTGACAGGAACAGTATTATTTGTAGATTTGGATGTGATTATAGTAGATAGCCTCGATCCTTTCTTTGAGTATGGCGAGCCAGACGATGTTATTTTGTCTTATAACCCAAGTAACCCGCTAGAGCGCCTCGGCCAGACTTCTTGCTTCCGCTTTCAGGTAGGGTCGCTTGTCTCACTACAAGAAAAATTCAAAGCTGATCCACAAGGTATCGCTGATGAATATCGTTTTGAGCAGCGTTTTGTGACTCGTAATGCCCCAGGCGGGGTTAAGTTATTTCCAAAAGCATGGGTTGCGCACTTTAGACGCAAATGTCGTCAACCGTTCCCACTTAACTACATCAAAGAGCCAAAGATTCCTAAAGGTGCTAGAATTGTTATTTTCCCTGGCGACTTATATCCTACACATGCGATCGAAGGTAGATATAATAAAAATGCTGCTAACAATGCCAAAGATCACTTAAAAAGATTAACTGAGCCCAAAAATCTAAAAAGACCGCTACGTCACTTGCGTCATTTTATCTTGCCAGTAGGGTGGATCGAAAAGTACTGGAAAGAATAGGTCCCATTATATATTTGAGTATTATCGCATTGCATTAGCAAAGATAAATATTAGTCAGTGAACGGATAAAATTATGAATACAGAAGATACTATTAAAGTCTTTGTTGGTTGTGACCCAAATAACTGTGATCTAGAGCAGATGATGGTATTAGATTATAGTATTCATAAACATACCAGTGTACCCGTTGAGATAGTATGGATGCAGCTGTCACGTGATCCTAATAGCTATTGGTATTCTAATCCTGAGACTGGAGAGGGTTGGAATACCACTAAATGGTCAACGCCTTTTTCAGGCTTTCGCTGGGCAATTCCAGAGTACTGTCAATACTCTGGTCGTGCCATCTACATGGACGCTGATGTCATTATTTTAGATGATTTGGCAAAGCTGTGGCACCATCCTATTGAAGGTCAGTCTGTTGTAGCTGCTAAGACTAATGCGGATATGACTCGATTGTGTACATGCGTTTGGGATTGCAAGGCGGCGAAAAACACTGTCCTGCCAATTCAAAAACTCAGGAAAGATCCTAAAAGCCATAAAGAAATGATGGCTGTATTCAAAAATAATAATCAGCTCATTGAGCCTTATCAGGATAGTTACAACTGTATAGATGGCGAAAACTTAGCGTTAGAAGATATTAGAATTTTGCATTATTCAGATATGGGTACGCAATTTAGCCATAAATATGCGTTATCAAGAGTGAATGAAGAAGGGATTGAGCATTGGTTTGATGGTGAAGTGATGCCGCACCCAAGAGAGGATTTGTCCGAGATTTTTGATATTTATTATAACGAAGCACTTGCTGCTGGATACGATTTAGACAGTTATAGGGTAGAACCTTTCGGTCATTTTCCTAAAAAATCTCAAGAAGGTTATACCGGTAATAAGGTGACTCGTCCACACGCTTCTAAATCATTTTTTTCGAAGCTATTTAAACGCTAGTTTTTTAATGAAGCAATGATAAGCCTTTTTAAGAAGGTGAAAACTTACTCCATAGGTTATCGTGTATGAAACAGCGTAAAAAAACAGTGTTACTCGTTATTAATTGTCTACAAGGCGGCGGTGCGGAACGTGTCGTATTAACATTGGGGCAAGGGTTTTATGAATTGGGCTATGAAGTACATATTCTAAGATTTAAGCCGTTAGTACAGTATGACTTAAGTCCGAATCTTAACTACCATGTACTTAAGTTTAAGCCGTATAAACTGATACCAGGGGCACAAAGACGTGACCATATTTTTGCACGTGCTGTTGATAAATACGTGTCGAAAAATATCGGTCAGCCTGACATCATACTGTCCAACCTAGATCGTGCCGATAGCATTTTAAGTAATAGTAAACTGCCTAATATCACTTATATTATTCATAACACAGTATCACTACTCTATAAATTTAATAAAAATCACGACGCTGAGCAGTTAAAGCAAAGAATGATAGATATATATGCCAAGCATCCTTGTGTGTGCGTCAGTGAAGGCGCTCAAAAAGACTTTATCAAAAGCTTTGGTCATATTACGCCAACCACCGCCATTCACAATCCAATTGATAAAAACAGTATTCAACAACAAGCCGATGCTTTTGTCCCTGACTACCAGAACTATATTATTCATGTCGGGAGTTTTAAAGATGCCAAGCGTCATGATGTATTGGTAAATGCTTATGCAAAAACAGATCAATCTATGCCTTTACTGCTCTTGGGTCAAGGGAAGCATAGAAGTGAAACAGAGCGACTGGTAACAGAGTTAAGCCTAGAAGACAAAGTAATATTTTTAGGATTTCGTGATAATCCCTTTCCTTATATCAAAAATGCGCAGTTTAAGATATTGACCTCTGACTGGGAAGGGTTTGCTCTGGTCATTGCCGAAGCTCTCGTGCTAGGTACTCCTGTTATCAGTACCAACTGTCCGTCAGGCCCAAGTGAATTACTACCAGAACATAACTTAATGCCGATGGGTGATATTGATGCCATTGCCGCAAAAATGCAGCAAGCGATGAGTAATCCGCAAGCGTTTCATGCGCCATTCGATGAAGCGCTGTTACCAGCCAAAATAGCAGAAAAATACGTAGAATTTACACAAAATCTTTAGCTGGCAAAACAGTTGGGCCACTACATCTCTAAGTCTAAATATTTATTTTTAAGAATACTTAATAAATGATTGATAATACTATAGAAAAAAAAGAAAATTCGAATAGTAAAGAAAAAGTGCTATTGGTTATTAACTGCTTGCAAGGTGGCGGTGCAGAGCGTTCGGTCTTGACGCTGGGACAAGGTTTTCACGAGTTAGGTTATGATGTCCATATTTTACGCTTCAAATCTAAAGTAGCTTATGAGCTCAGTAATGATATTTCTTATCATCAACTGGACCTAAATGATTATAACTCTATACCTACGAAACGTCTTAGGTACTGGTATTTTGCAAAAGTATTAGACAGATACGTGCGCAAAGAGATTGGTACTCCAATATTGACGCTAGCGAATTTAGATAAAGCCGATATGGTCTTGCGCCATAGTAGTCTGCCCAATATCGCACACGTAATTAGAAATACTATTTCTAAAAAAATTGAATTGTTTAGAAGCCAAGGCAAAAAAGCAAATGATAAAAGATTAAGCAATATATATTCTCGGCATCCTTGTATATGTATTAGTAAAGGAGTCGAAAAAGACTTTCAAGCTACATTGGGTGTGATGAATACAACGACAATATACAACCCGATTGACCAAAGACAGATTGTGCAATTGGCATCAGAGTTTGAGCCACAGTTTGACAGTTACATTATTCACGTTGGTAGTTTTAAGACTCAAAAAGCTCATGAAGTATTGATTAGAAGTTATGCAAAGACTCGGAAAACATTGCCACTTCTATTATTGGGTGAAGGTGTATTGCTGGCGTCAATGAAAGAGCTGGTTACTTCTTTAGGTTTGGATAACCGTGTACATTTTTTAGGTTTTCAAAAAAATCCATATCCTTATATCCAAAAAGCACAGTTTATGGTTTTGTCATCAGTCTTTGAGGGATTTGGACGGGTTATTGCTGAATCACTGGCTTTAGGGACACCTGTTATCAGTACAGACTGCCCATCGGGTCCAAGTGAGTTGCTACCACCACACAACCTCGTCCCTGTGGGAGATATTGATACATTAGCTAAGAAGATGGATGAAGCAATGGAGAAGGCTGATACATATCAGTCCTCGTTTGACAAAGAGTTATCACCAATTAATATTGCTCAACAATATATAGATTTTATGAGAACTAATGGTTAGACATTACTCGGTTGCAGCCTTGATAAAAGGTGTAGGGTGTAGTCGTGTAGTAATATATGAGATAGACTAATCCAACCACCATTTAGACCAATCATCTCTGTGCAACTGCCGTAGAGTAGCAAAAGCACTGTCATTATTCTGCAGTTTTTCAAACACTGCCAGTAACATAGTCGTGGCCAATTTATCAACTTTCTGAAATTTATTATAGCGTTTTCGCATATTTCTCAAGCTATCATCGGTGCCGATACGAAAATAAGTAAGACCATCGTACAGAGGCAAGTCACCAGCATAAAGCATATCGGTTTTTTCAGTTAGCAATGGCATAGATTCAGCATTAGTGGATAACTGCAGAAAGTTTTTGGTTTCATAAGTACGTAAAGTATTCATTAGAGTTACGACATTCATTAAGATAGCTGCTCTATGAGTATTGTTTGAATGATCAATAAACGTATCGCAAGCAGAGACAATCCAGCGCAACGATAGATGTGTCAATAAATAGTCGCTCTCTGCTTCCCATAGTCTTTCAAATTCAGCGAATGTTTTATCTATTTTGTACTTACGGCGCATTAGTATAATAAGCGTGTTGTGATA
The DNA here is from genome assembly GCF_001921765.1 of Psychrobacter sp. C 20.9. Taxonomy (NCBI): domain Bacteria; kingdom Pseudomonadati; phylum Pseudomonadota; class Gammaproteobacteria; order Moraxellales; family Moraxellaceae; genus Psychrobacter; species Psychrobacter sp. C 20.9. Next base: position 136,139 of record NZ_MRYC01000003.1, read on the forward strand.
AAAGCAGAGCTCAGACTCACCAAGCGATTTGTATTTCAAGTTATTCAAATGGTTTTCTAAATCTGTGCTTTTACGCTCATTAGTTAAGGCTTCAATATCACACATTGATTCAGTAATGGTTGTTGCTTTCATCTCATCAAAGCTTCTATCATTATAGGTTTTGATAATCTTACCCGCATTCAATCTTTTTTCGCTTCGAAAGATCAATATCAATTTTCTCTGCCAACTTGAAGGTATAGCCATGTTATCAAAATCCTTTAAAAATATATAAAGATATTAGCGCCTTAATCTCTATGATATAAGCCTTAGAGATCATTGTTATTTGTTTAAACTGAATAATATTGTCTATACCAATCGACAAATTGTTTGATACCTTCTTCGATACTGGTTTCAGGTTTGAATCCGATATCATCTACCAATTCATCTATGTCGGCGTAAGTAATCGGTACGTCGCCTGCTTGCATGGGCAATAAGTTTTCCTGTGCCTTTTTACCACAAGCATCTTCAATGGCGGTAATAAAACGGCGCAAAGTGACAGGCTGATTATTACCAATGTTGTAAATCTTATAGGGAGCAGCTGCAGTCGTAATAGTAGAATGCTGGGGCGAAGGCGCTTTATTAATAATGCGAATGATACCGTTGACGATATCATCAATGTAGGTAAAGTCACGCTGCATATCACCATTATTAAATACATTAATTGGCTCGCCAGCTAGAATTTTCTTTGTGAACGAAAAATATGCCATATCAGGTCGACCGTAAGGACCATAAACAGTGAAGAACCTTAATCCTGTCGTAGGAATATTATATAAATGGCTATAGCTATGTGCCATCAGCTCGTTGGATTTTTTGGTAGCGGCATATAGGCTGATAGGAAAATCAACACAGTCAGACGTCGTGAATGGCTGCTTAATATTCATACCGTAGACAGAACTGGAGCTGGCATAGATCAGATGCTTGATATCATGATGGCGGCAGCCTTCTAGAATATTAACAAAGCCAACCACATTTGAGTCGATATACGCATTAGGGTTTTCGATAGAATAGCGCACACCTGCTTGGGCACCTAAATTAACAACTGTATCAAATTGATAGGTTGCAAAAAGCTCAGACATGGCTTCACGATCAGCCAGATCTAACTTAATAAATGTAAAAATTTCTGGATCTGATATCTCACCTAATATTCTCAAACGCGCTTCTTTTAGATCTATATCATAATAGTCGTTGATATTGTCGATACCAACGATACAGTAATCCTTAGCAGATAGATCTGTTTCTAGTATTGCCTTGATTAAATGAAAACCAATAAAACCTGCCGCACCAGTGACCAGTATTTTCATTAATCGCTCCCAAATAGATCTCGAGTGAATACTTTATCCGCCACATCTTTTATCTCATCAGATAGGCGGTTTGCGACAATGACATCACTCATTGATTTGAAGGTGTCTAAGTCTTGAATCACACGCGAATTAAAGAAATTGTCTTCTTTTAGCACAGGCTCGTAGACAATGACTTCTATACCTTTTGCCTTGATACGTTTCATGATGCCTTGTATGGCAGATGCTCTAAAGTTATCTGACCCACTTTTCATTACTAGGCGATGTATTCCCACGATTTTTGGCTGTCTTTCGATGATTTTATCGGCAATAAAGTCTTTGCGGGTTCTATTAGAATCGACAATGGCCTTTATTAGGTTGCTTGGCACTTCATCGTAATTTGCTAATAACTGCTTAGTATCTTTGGGCAGACAGTAGCCGCCATAGCCAAATGAAGGGTTATTATAATGATTGCCAATACGAGGGTCTAAGCCAATCCCTTCGATGATTTGTTTGGTCTCAAGTCCAAAAGTTTGCGCATAAGTATCAAGCTCATTAAAGTAGGCCACACGCATGGCCAAATAGGTATTAGAGAATAACTTAATCGCTTCAGCCTCAGTGGATTCTACAAATAAGAGGGGCACATCTTTTTTGATTGCGCCTTCAAGTAATAAATTGGCAAATATTCGAGCCTGCTCAGTCTGTGCGCCTACAATGATACGTGAAGGATAAAGATTGTCATGTAGTGCCTTACCTTCTCGCAAAAACTCAGGCGAAAAAATAATGCGATCAGTCGCATAACGTCCTTTGATACTGGTTGTGTAACCTACTGGCACTGTAGACTTAATAATAATGGTTGCTTGTTGATTCACTAACAGCACTTGCTCAATGACGGCTTCTACTGTGGAGGTATTGAAATAATTGGTCTTGGTATCATAATCAGTCGGCGTGGCAACGATGATGAAATCTGCACCTTTATAAGCTTCTTTGGCATCCAGCGTTGCAGAAAAATTGAGCTCTTTGTTCAATAAAAAATTGTCGATATCTGTATCTTCGATAGGGGATTGCTTATTATTTAGCAATTCTACCTTTTCAGCGACAATGTCGACAGCAACGACTTCATTATGCTGTGCTAACAGCATTGCATTCGATAAGCCTACGTAGCCTGTACCTACTACTGCTATTTTCATAATATATCCAAGTGATTTTTGAGCTTTTATTGGTTTAAATCAAGAATGAGTGATCATAATTATAGTTCAAGCTTAGTCTGAATTCATTTAGGCTCATTATTTGTGGTATCTCACACGGAATTAGGCAAATAAGCCAAGAATTTGTGCCTCATAGCTTGACTGATTTTTTTATATAAGTCTGACTCAAGAAGATCCAAACTTTGAATACAGCCATATTTAATAGTTTTATCTTCTAAGGCAAGAATAAAATCTTCTACGCTATTCTCATTTTTTAAATAGTTGATAGAGGTGTTAGGTTTTAAACTTGCTTCGCCTTTTTGAATTTTTAGATGATTCATTAGCGTTATAGGATTCACTTGGGCCACATCTCTAAATTTATATTTTATCTGCTCGGTCAATAATTGCGGATGATTCAACAAATGGGACTTTAAGATATTTTTATCGACAATATGAGGGTAGTGATGAATTTCAAAAAACTGATTCATGCCCAGTATTTTAGCACTTAACATTTGCGCGATAGTATGCCTTGGCTGTATTGGTGTGCCAAACAATTTAAAGCGTGATTTTCGAAAATTGAGCTTGGCATTCAAAGCAGCACTTTTACGCCACTCACCATGAATGATTAGCTTTTCATTGTCTAAAAAATCATCTATCGTCACTGGTTGATTAAAAAAGAAATCATCGTTCATATAGATAAAATAGTCAGACAATCCTTGGATATTCCAAATCATCGTCTCAATTGATCGAGTGTTGAAGGTCGGTAAAAATTCTTCATAACCCGAAAATATTTCCTTGTGATCGACAATACGTATTTTATCTGCTGCACAGATGTTTTGCTTAGCAAATTCATCAATGAATGCTGGCCGTTGCTGGTCGGTCACAACATAAATATGACGACAAAAAGGCACGTATTTGATGATAGAGGCAATATTATAGTATATCTCATCATCACTTGCGAAACGGGTGGCAGTTATGGCATCTGACGCCACTGCTTTGCCTGATTTATGGTTTTCTCTTTTTTGTTTGAGTATAGGATCTGCGCCATCCACCCAAGCGATGACAACGTCTACTGTTTTCTCGTCAGGTTGTTGCATGATTGATCCTGTTTTTTTTCAATAGGTGTCTTTAGTGGCTATACATTCTATTTAAATGTTGATTCTACTTAGATCAGCTATGATATTTATTGATACCTGTATTAGCAAGGGTTAACTGATTTATAAAATCAACAATATTCATGATTTTTTACGCGTCAGTTGATAAGCCTAGCTTATACTGTAGTGAATAAAAGTAGATGAGACTAGCATAAAGAACCAAAATCCTGCAATCATTGTGAACATGGATGCCTTGTATGACTATCATTCAAAAAACCAAGTTGAGATATCAATGCCCATCATTCTATTTATTTTAAAAGCGCTTGAAGGCCGCGGTGCTGAGCGGATGGTCACAACGTTAGCAAGCGCTTATGCAAAAATGGGTCATAGTGTTCATATTCTATGTCTAGAAGAAACACAGGATATGCCGCTAGATGCTGACGTTCACTATCATATCGTGCCATACGATGAGGTTTTTTCTGAGCAAGATATTGAGCCAAACTCTAAACAGGCACAGGCTTACGAGGCAGTCGCTAAGCGTATTGATGAGTATGTGCTTAGCCAAATAGGGAGGCCAAATCTGATATTGGCTAATATTTATAAAGTGAATTGGATTATGGCGTACAGCCAATTACCCAACATCGTGAATGTGCTGCATACAGCGCTATCTAAGCAGTTTCAACAGCAATTATCTAATCAGCCACTACAGAAGATAAATCATTTACGTATGGTCTACGGCGCTCATCCGTGTAGCTGTGTAAGCGACGGCGCTCGCAAGGACTTAAACTCGCTTTTAGGAGACATCACTAAAACCACCACAATTTATAATCCTTGCGATACTACTTGGATCCAAAGTAAAGCGTCACAAAAACCACATATCGAACAGTTTGGCTTAATAGACAAACACTATATGATTCATGTCGCCTCATTCGATACCATGAAAGGTCATCGAGACTTGCTACAAGCCTATGCGAAAACAGAGCGGAAGCTGCCATTAGTATTGGTCGGTAAAGGCAAGCTTGAAGCAGAGATTAAAGCGCTAGCGTTTCAACTTAAGATTAGTGACTGTGTTAGGTTTTTAGGCTTTCAGAGTAATCCTTATCCGATCATTGTCTCAGCGGCATTGATGGTGCTTACCTCTAAGTTTGAGGGTTTTGGCTATGTCATTGTAGAGGCGCAAGCACTTGGCGTACCAGTGATCAGTACCGATTGTCCATTTGGTCCAAGAGAGTTGTTACCTGCCAAAAGCTTGATACCCGTCGGTGATATTGAGGGACTGGCGATGCTCATCGATCAAGCAGTAGACAATCTGACGAATTACATAGTGCCGCTAAATCAGCAGCTACTGCCAAATCATATCGCGCAGCAATATTTAGAGTTCGGTGTAGCGTTGAATTCATCAGATAAGAATGACTAAAGATCATTAAATAGAGATTTGGAGACAGGAGAGTGATTGATGACATCGACACCATGTGCCTTGTAGCTCCTACTCAATAAATTGAAAGAAGGCACAATGCGCTCGTTCATGACTTTATTTAGCGTTGTTGGGACACGGTTGTGGTTGTTTTCATAAAACCGTGGTTGATCGCTATTGAGTAAGTCAATCCCATATAGGTGAATGGTCGCTGCATGGCGTGAGAAAGCCAGCTGTGTGGCTACATAAGCAACCGTACCCGCCTCGACAAATCCATGAGTAACATTGAGTGAGACGCCGATCTCAGTTGCGCTGTCTGTATCAATAACAAAATTCGGATGATTGATAAAGTAGGATAAAGGCATTTTCTTATTCAGGCGTTTTTTCTTAAATATGAGCTTATTGAATGATAGCTTATTTGATTTGACGCCCCAGGGTCTGTCTACTGGATACAATACCCGCATGGCGTGATGATACGTACGCACGATATCAGGGTGAGTCGTGGCCATCGCATCAAAGACGGCTAATGTTGCATACAAAGGTTGACCTGTATAATGCTGCCGTAGAATTTCAGGCTGATGATTGATAAAGCGCGCATCACTAATGACATAGCCGACGACATGAGTAAATTGATGCTGTCCGGTAAGGCTAATACTACCATTAACAAAAATAGTGGGCGTGTCTAATAGTTCTGACAATGCTAATTGTTGTACAGATGGGCCTGAGGCAATAATATTGACGTCTTGTCCAAGCAAACTTTGCTCTGCTTCATTGGCATTAAAAGCACTAATAACGATGAGCTCGTTATCAATGTTGAACCCAGCGGTAGCAGGTAACCTCAAATATAACGCCATACTATGTTCCAGTCGTTGACCTCAAATAACTTGTATCCTAATGCATTGCCTGCAAATTGTTTGGACTATTGGTGAACTATATACACATGGTTCATGGCTATATATTTACTGCCAGTATTGCTTTAACCATGGGCTTGGTTTCACATGTCGATACCATTTACCGCCGCTACCAGCAATGGCATCGGGCGGGTTAATCTCACCATGGAAAATAACAATTTTTGCATTATCTGGCAGTGTAGGGGTCCGCACAAAGTTAAAAGGGATGGGCGCGATACATTGATACTTGAAGCTCACGCACCATGTCTTATCCCAGTACTCTAGGTGATGATGCTCGCGCAAATAGTTAGAGAGGTAAGCCTGCTCGTGACGCACTTGGGTGCGAATAGTTTCAAAATTGCGCTCAAAGTTTGCCAGCAAATCAGGATAGGTATTCATGCCAACATTGAAGCGATATACGGAGCTATTACCAATCATACGCCACGGCTTTTTCCAGTCGCGGATAATGACCACACTGTCTTCATGCTTCGCTTGATAAGTGAAAAACGCATCAATATTATCGACAATCACAATATCAATATCTAAGAATAGTGCCACACCTTTTAAATCATATAGCTCAGGTTTAAAGGTCGTGAGCTTTTTCCAGCCACGTTCAGGACCTGCTGGTAGATCCATGTCAGGTATGGGATAACAAGCAATCGCAGGATCAATACCTGTGCTGTCATCAGTTAGGCAAACCATTTGAAAATCTAAGCTCAGATGACGGCTCACCATATTGTACAAACGATTGACGTATTCAGGACCGTATTTATCACCCCATTTCATACAAATGATATAACGCTGTTCAGCAGTATGGTTTTGTGTTGGTTCTATAGGTAAGGTTTTAGTTACGTCAGATGTCATAATGCACTCGTAGTGAGATAATAGTGAGGTAAATGAAGGGCTAATAGAAATTAGAGGGTACAGAACTTAGCCAATATTAGCATAACTGTGATTGATGATATGTCTAAATCAGTAAACGATAGTACAGTTATTACTTGCGATTATCGATGTTAGTGTCATCAGTAAAAGAACCACTTACATCGTTACCAGAACGACTACCAGTAGCGTGATGAGACCGAATAAAGGCTGCTAAAGTGGCTTTATCTTTTCGGTAAGGATTGCCTAGATTTGGTATGCGCTTAAAACGTCGATAGCCCCACATATAGTGACTATAGTTGTCTTTAATCATATGCTCCATGGCTTGATTGAGTGCGTGAGTCGCTACTTCGGTATTGCGATCATATAGCGCTGGATCGTCGAGCTTATAGCAGTAAATATCAAAACCGCGTCCATCATTACGACGAATACAAGACAAGCCAACTAAGGCACATTTGGTTTTGCTCGCCAGTTTTGAGGCAAGTGTACTGGTTAATGTTTTGATACCAAAGAAAGGAACGACTACGCCGCCTGACGGATCTGGGACGTGGTCTGGTAATACAATACTAAAGCCGCCTTGCTTGAGGGTTTTAAACACGGCTTTAACACCGCTACCATCGGTAGGCACCAACGTTGCATTGAGACGCGCACGACCTTGCAAGATAAATTCATTAGCGAATCTGCCGTCTACAGGCTTGTACATAATAGTTGGCGAACCAAACTGATTGAGCCACGCGTTCATCATCTCCCATGTACCGAGATGAGGGACGATAGCAAGCATGCCATTGGGATTGGCAAGACCTTCTAGTAGAATATCTTTATTATGGACGTCACGAATCTGGGCAATACTCCATTCAGGTGGCATTGCCCAGCTTTTTATAGATTCGATACTGCTCAGACATTGATGATAGATGATGTCTTTGGTCAGCGCTCGTTTTTGCGGCTCAGACAATTTGTCCGTAATCAGCGCCATATTAATATGAATGGTACGCCTGATGCTGAGACTTGGTATCTTGACGATAACCCAAGCGACAAAACGTGCCAGCATCTGTAGTACAGACAATGGCACGAATTTGAAAACATGATACGGATTCATAACCACTCACATGGCGATGAATCGCGTAACAAGCACTGTAGACAGCAATAGTACATCATCAAATGTTTTATTGAGCAGGTTTGTTGGTGTCAGCCTGTGCTTTTTCACGCACACGGATACCAAGATCACGTAGCTGCTTACTATCCACTCCAGCAGGTGCTTGAGTTAGGGGGCACTCAGCAGTTTTGGTTTTCGGGAATGCGATCACATCACGGATAGAGTCAGCGCCTACCATAAGCATAATCAAGCGATCCAAACCAAACGCCAAACCGCCGTGCGGCGGTGCACCAAATTTTAGGGCATCAAGTAAGAAACCAAACTTGTCTTCTGCCTCTTGCTCGCCGATACCCAAGGCTTCAAGGACGGCTTGCTGCATATCATAAGTATTGATACGTAAGCTACCACCACCAATCTCAGTACCGTTCAACACCATATCGTAAGCGATAGATAGCGCAGACTCTGGGTTGTTTTTCAGCTCCTCAACAGAGCCTCTAGGCTTGGTAAATGGATGATGCATTGACGTCCATTGACCGTCATCGGTTTGCTCAAACATCGGGAAGTCAGTCACCCATAGCGGCGCCCACTCACAAGTTGTCATTTCAAGGTCTAGACCGATTTTCTGGCGTAATGCGCCGATTGCGTCATTCACGATACTGGCTTTATCTGCACCAAAGAAGATAATATCGCCATCTTCTGCAGCAGTACGCTCGATCAAGCTCACAAGTACATCATCAGTCATGTTTTTGATGATTGGTGATTGTAGGCCAGACTCTTTATCCACACCATTATTGATGCTGCTTGCGTCATTGACTTTGATATAAGCCAAACCGCGTGCACCATAGATACCGACGAATTTGGTATAAGCATCGATTTGCTTACGGCTTAATGAAGCGCCACCAGGAATGCGAAGGGCAGCGACGCGACCTTTAGGATCGTTAGCAGGACCGGCAAATACTTTGAAATCAACGTCTTTCATCAAATCGGCAACGTCAACCAGTTTCAATGGAATACGTAAGTCAGGCTTGTCTGATGCATAGTCGCGCATTGCTTCAGCGTACGTCATGCGAGGGAATTGCTCGAACTCAACATCCATCATGGTCTTGAACAAATGCTTGATCAGACCCTCATTGATGTTCATGATCTCTTCTTCGTTCAAGAAAGACGTCTCGATATCCACCTGAGTGAACTCAGGCTGACGATCGGCACGTAAATCTTCATCACGGAAGCATTTCGCGATTTGATAATAACGATCAAAACCTGACACCATCAATAATTGCTTAAACAGCTGTGGTGACTGCGGTAGAGCAAAGAAGTTACCAGGACGGGTACGTGATGGTACAAGATAATCACGCGCACCTTCAGGCGTTGCACGAGTCAAAATAGGCGTCTCTACATCCAAGAAACCATGATCATCTAAATAACGACGAATCGCTGACGTTGCCTTGGCACGGAATACCATACGCTCTTGCATTTGCGGACGACGCATATCGAGATAGCGATATTTTAGACGTAAGTCTTCTGACACAGTCGTTTTTTCGTCATTCAATGGGAATGGCGGAGTTTCAGATTTGGCCAGTACTTCAATCTCTTTGCCCAATAGCTCAATTTGGCCACTGGTCATATTGTTATTTTCAGTACCTTCATAACGACGACGTACGCGGCCAGTGATTTTTAGTACGTATTCAGGACGTACCGCATCGGCCGTTGCAAAAGCTTCTGGTGTATCAGGATCGACAACCACCTGCAAGATACCCGCGCGGTCACGCATGTCTAAGAAAATCACGCCACCGTGATCGCGACGACGATGTACCCAGCCTACGATACTAATGGTTTGCTCAAGCAAGCTCTCGGTTACAGCTCCGCAATACTCGTCTCGGTATTCGCTTTGCGTCATAGTGCTTTGCGTCATAATATTGTTATCCAGTTATCAGCCCAATTCGAAGTACAATAATGCAGCCATTGCTGTGCGTTTCAAGCGATTTGCCAAAAAAACACGCAAACAACGCGATCAAGACAAAGGGTCATCACGTTGGCTGCAGAGAATTTGATATAAACGCATATTATGCCTAATCTACCTTTGTTATACAACCGGCTGAGTTCAATCAAAGCGCAGCCATGCATTGGTATCGGCTGTATTTATTGAGCGATATCTATATTAGGTTAAATATTGTCATTTTGCTTGAAAATACCAGCGAGCGTGCGCATATCAACCGTACCTGAATAAAAACATCTATATTGATATACCTACTGACTTGAGGATTTGTAATCATGCTATTTCATCCACCAAAAAACCCGGTTGAGCTAAAAGTAAGACATTTAAATGAAGCGCAAAAACAGCGCCGTGAAGACTTAATGGAAGCCACCCAAGGCAAAGCTGCGCTTAAAGCATTCAAAAAAACAATGGCAAAAAAAGCCAAGCAGGCGCTAAAAGCAAAAAGTAAACAGCAGAAAAAAAATACTGACAATGCCTCGCAAGTTTTTGTTTTGGATTTTGAAGGTGATATCAAAGCCACTGCCGTTAAGCATCTGCGCGAAGAAATCAGCACCTTAATCAGTACGGCTAACAAAGGCGATGAAGTGATTGTACGCCTCGAATCAGGTGGCGGTTTGGTGCATGGTTATGGATTGGCAGCCGCGCAATTGGTTCGTCTAAAGGATGCTGGCCTAAAGCTCACAGTATGCGTCGATAAAGTGGCGGCAAGTGGTGGCTACATGATGGCGTGCGTGGCAGACAACGTCGTAGCAGCGCCATTTGCGATTATTGGCTCAATCGGCGTGGTGTCACAATTGCCAAACTTTCATAAATGGCTCAAAAATCATGATGTCGATTATGAGATGTTTACGGCTGGCGACTATAAACGCACGGTGACTGTGTTTGGCGAAAACGATGCAGAAGATCGTGCCAAATACCAAGAAGAGTTAGAGCAGACGCACGAGTTATTCAAGCACTTTGTCAATACTTATCGTCCAACGTTGGATGTTGCCAAAGTAGCAACAGGTGAGCACTGGTATGGCGAAGATGCCTTAAAGCTTAACCTGATTGACAGCTTGCAAACCTCTGACAGCTACATTCTAGAGCGTATGGAAAACAGCGAAGTGTATGCATTACATTCACGTCAGAAACCGACGCTGGCAGAGAAGCTGGGCCTTGCGCAAGCCGCAGAAGCGACGCTCAGTATGGCAGTGGATAAACTGCCAGATGCGCTCGCACGTTTTGAGTCAAACAGCCGCTTGAATATTCTAAAATAGTGTTAGATATCATTATGATGCCTGATAGCTAGTATCTTAGCGGTCATATGTTCAGCAATACACTGTTTGTATTTTGTAAAAGGCGTGCCCTAACGGGTCGCGCCTTTTTGCTGTTTAATCATAATTGCTGTGTTATAAATGTAGGATACAGAAAACAGTATACGTCCGTACACTAAGGCTCGCATTAAAGATCTAGCAGAGCTTTTTGTCAAAACCCGATTTAGACAATCAATAAAGAAAAGGAAGTCATTTATGTCTAGCGACAATTTAATGTTTACCGCAACGGAACATGGTCAAGCCATGCATGCCAAAGTCAAAGCGTTCATTGAAACGCATATTGAACCCATCGAAGCCCAATTCTGGGAAGAATGTCATAAGAAAAACCCTGATGGAAATTGGGAAAACTGGGAATGGCCAGACGCTTATGACAACCTACGCAAACAAGCACGTGAAGCGGGTTTATGGAACTTATTCTTACCTGACGACACCTTAGGTGCAGGGCTTTCAGTCACTGACTATGCACCGATTGCAGAGCTGACGGGTCGCAGTTTGCTCGCGCCGCATGTGTTTAACTGCAATGCGCCTGACAGCGGCAATATGGAGCTATTATGGCGCTATGGTACGCAAGAACAGCAAGACAAATGGCTCACGCCGCTATTAGAAGGTGAGACCCGCTCAGTGTTTTGTATGACTGAGCCTGATGTGGCCTCAAGCGATGCCACCAATATGCAAGCAACTGCTGTGGTCGATGGTGATGAAATTGTCATTAACGGTAGCAAATGGTGGTCATCGGGCCTTGGCGATCCTGCGGTTGATATTTTGATTGTTATGGCCTATACCGCGGATGAAAGCGTAGATCGTCATCATCAGCACTCGATGGTACTGGTACCAGTCAATACTGCGGGTGTGAATATCAAACGTATGCTTAAAGTGTTTGGCGATTATGATGCGCCGCACGGTCATGGTGAGATCAGCTTTGATAATGTACGTGTGCCCGTCAGTCATTTTATTGGTGGGCCGGGTAAGGGTTTTGAGATTGCGCAAGGTCGCTTGGGGCCAGGTCGTATTCATCACTGCATGCGTTGTATCGGCGCGGCTGAGAAGTCTTTAGAGCTGGCGGTGAAACGCGGCATGTCGCGCACGGCCTTTGGTAAGCCGCTACTACAATTGGGCGGAAACTTTGAGCGTATCTCTGAGGCGCGTATCAAAATTGATCAAGCGCGCTTGCTAACCCTTTATGCGGCGCAAAAAATGGATGCTCAAGGAACCAAAGCGGCATTGACGGAAATCTCTGCGATCAAAGTGGTTGCGCCAACGGTGCTACAAGAAGTGGTTGATATGGCGATTCAGATTCATGGTGGCATGGGTGTGTGCCAAGACACATTGTTACCAAATTTCTATGCGCAAGCTCGTGTGCTACGGTTGGCAGATGGTCCTGATGAAGTACATAAAACCATGATTGCCAAGCTAGAGCTAAAGCGTCAGGGCTTTAGCCGTTCTAAGTCTAACAAAGCCTAATATTAATCAATGGGTGTGAGTAAACCTTAAGTTGCTCACGTCACTATTGCTGAAAATAAAAAATTGGAAATTCACTATTAACGATTTAGTAATGAATTTTTCATCACTATGACTGTTTTTTACTACTAATTTTTTACTACTATAAGTATAAGTTATAAAAATAACTGATCACATGATAAGGAATGTCACATGTCAACTGACCATAGAGTATTAGATAAAGGCGGCGCGGTGCGTGAGGGTGAGGAGCTTGATACCCAAGCTATCAGCGCATGGCTACGTAGCCAAGGTGTCGATGTCGTAGGCGAGCCTACAGTCACTCAGTTCTCAGGCGGGGCTTCTAACTGGACGTATCGCTTACAATATGAAGGCGATGATAAAAACCAAGATCTTATCTTACGCCGTCCACCAAAAGGTACCAAGGCAAAATCTGCGCACGACATGGTACGCGAATATACCGTTCAAAAAGCATTAAAAGATGCTTATCCTTATGTGCCCGAGATGATTGCGCTATGTACAGATGAATCTGTCATAGGTGCTGATTTTTATGTGATGGAGCGTATGGAAGGGATCATTCCCCGTGCCAATTTACCAAAAGGGGTCGATCTAGATCCTGAACAAATCCGTCAGCTTTGCACCAATGTTTTGGACGCCTTGGTAGAGCTGCATCAAATAGATTATACAGAGCATCCTGATTTGGTTGATTTGGGTCGCGGTGATGGCTACTGCGCGCGCCAAATTAGTGGCTGGGACAAGCGTTATATCAAAGCAAAGACACCCAACGTCCCAAGCTTTGCCTTGGTCAGACAGTGGCTCAAAAAGCATACCCCTGCTGATAGCAAAACGTGCATTATTCACAATGACTGGCGCTTTGACAACGTCATACTCGATGCAGACGAGCCGACTAAAGTTATCGGAGTCCTCGATTGGGAGATGGCAACCCTTGGCGATCCACTAATGGACTTGGGTAGTGCGTTGGCTTACTGGATTGAGGAAGACGACAATATTGTCATGCAGCAGTTTCGTCGCCAGCCAACTCACTTAGAAGGTATGATGACGCGTGACGAAGTGGTTGCTTATTATCTAGAAAAGTCTGGACTACAGATAGATAACTGGACCTTTTATGAAGTGTTTGGGCTGTTTCGTCTATCAGGTATCATTCAGCAAATCTACTATCGCTACTATCATAAACAAACCACCAATCCAGCATTTAAAAACGCGTGGCTTGCCATACATGTCATGCATGCCAAATGTCTCAAACTGATTGCACAATATGAAGGCGAAGCGCTGTTCAATACACACGTTCAGCCATATTTAGAAGACAGAGGAGTCGATGCGGCGACAATTGAGAAATTGCCAGACCCTGTACAAAAAGTAGTGAAAGGCATTTTACCAAAAGGCTATTTTGCTAAGCCCTCTGATTCAGCTGAAGTATAAGAAAAATCGCAATTTGGACAATATAATAAAAGGCAGTATTTTATGACAACCATACTTTTAGCCCGTCATGGTCAGGCTTCTTTTGGTCAAGAAAACTATGATCGGCTGTCAGAGCTAGGTGAAATCCAAGCAAAAATGCTGGGTCAACACTATGCAAATACCCAGCGCCGTATCGATGCGATATTTACGGGTAATCTGGTCAGGCAACAAGACTCTGCTCGCCATTTTTGGCAAGGGTATCAACCGTTTGCTCAGGCCAATAATGACGACATGGCCATTGCGACAGCCACCAACTTTGATGAGCCTGAAAGCTATATTTTGCCGCAATTTGACGAGTTCAATCACAAAGATGTGTTTGTGAAATCCGCTGGTGATTTTGATAACCAAGCTGAGATATCCGCTGAAATTGCCAATGCTCAATCACCAAATCGGCGTCTTGCTGAGCTGTTTGATCAAGCGATGCAGCGCTGGCATGGTGGCAACAATGATCAGGATTATATTGAAAGCTGGCCGCAGTTCAATGAGCGAGCGCAGCAAGCGCTTGAACAAGTACGTACAAAGATAGCCGATATGCGCTTAGACCAAAATAGCACTGTATTGGTCTTTACCTCAGGCGGTGTCATCGCTGCCATTACCGCACAGCTACTGAGCCAAGGCAGTCAAACCGCTTATCAGTTAAATAAGAGCTTAGTCAATACGGGCGTGACATCGATCACCCTAAAGAGTCAGCGCGCGCATTTATTGTCTTTAAATGAATACAGTCATCTATTTTCTGAAGGCAAGCAGTTTGTGACGTGGCGATAATTGAGTCAATGGGTTTGGATGCGCTTTTATACACAATCGCCACGTATTTGTAGAGCATTAGCCATTACAATAAACGATTTTAGTCAACCAGTTTTTGTCGTTGGTACAGAGAATCTATAAAACTGGAGTGTCATTTAGAGTCGATACAAGGGAGGGCTTATGCAACACAAACTGCTTAATTTAGTCACTAAAAGCGCCAAAAAAAGTAAAGCTCAGGTATTTAGCGCCGTTCAGCCATCACGCTATCTAAAAGACCTAAACAAACAGCAGGTTGGTCAAGGCAAAACCGTCCTGATCACAGGAGCAAGCTCAGGATTGGGCGAGGGTATGGCAAGATTGTTTGCTAAGCTTGGTTACAACCTCGCCATCTGTGCGCGCCGTACTGATCGTTTAGAGCGCTTGCAGTCAGAGCTGGTAGCAGCATATCCTAATATACGCGTTGAATACCAAGCGTTAGATGTCAGTGATTATGATGCTGTTTTTAAGGTATTTGACGCATTTGCTGCTGACTTTGGCACTATTGATCGTATCGTGGTCAATGCAGGGATTGGTGATAGTCGCCGTATTGGTAAAGGACGTTTTGATACCAATCGCCGTACCGTTGAGATTAATTTCATCTCGGCATTGGCACAATGCGAAGCGGCGATGAATATCTTTCGGGCTCAAAACAGTGGTCATCTGGTCGTCATGTCGAGCATGTCAGCGATGCGTGGCCTGCCTAAGCACCTGACAGCTTATGGCGCGAGTAAAGCAGGTTTGGCACATCTTGCAGAAGGGATTCGTGCTGATATGCTATTGACTAAGTTGCCTATTAAGGTCTCTACTATTTATCCCGGTTACATCCGTACTGAGATTAATACGAATGCCAAGCCATTGCTGTTTGAAGTCGATACTGAGACAGGTACCAAAGCGATCGTTGCCGCGATTGAGGCCGAGGTAGAAGAGGCGTGCGTACCGAGCTTACCATGGTCAATCGTGGGACAGGCGATGAAGCGTTTGCCGCTGCAAGTGATGAGTCGATTGAGCTGATGCAACACGCTCGTGCAATAAAAACAAAAAGCCCACTCTAATAACAGTGGGCTTTTTTGTCTATATGGCTAAATAATCATGTACAGATTATAGTGTTTGCGGGTTGTCTGATATGTGCTGCTCACGTAGCTTTTGACGCAATACTTTACCGACATTACTTTTTGGTAGTTCGCTGACAAACTCGATATGACGCGGGCACTTATAACCCGTTAAATTGTCTAATGCAAACTCTTTGATGTCTTCTTTGGTGACATTGTTGTCTGCAGGCACAATATAGATTTTGACGGCTTCACCTTGGTTTTCATCAGGGATACCAATCACGGCGCAATCGACGATACCTTCATGGTCAAGCATGACCGCTTCAATCTCATTTGGAAATACATTGAATCCTGACACCAAAATCATATCTTTTTTACGGTCTAGTAAAGTCAAGTAGCCTTTTTCATCCATGCTCACAATATCGCCAGTACGGAAGTAACCATCGCTTGTGAAATCATTGGTATTGTCTCGATTGAAATAGCCTGACATGACGTTTGGACCTTTGATGCACATCTCACCTGCCTCATGCATGGCGACACGTTCACCATTTTCGTCGACGACGATGATATCGACACTAGGAACTGGTATGCCGATTGTACCGTTGAACTTACGATCAGTAATGACGTTGGCGGTACCCGCTGCAACACCTTCAGTCATACCCCAACCTTCAACCATCGGACAGCCAGTAACTTCTAACCAACGGGCTGCTGTTTGTTCTGTTGCTGCCATACCACCGGCTTGCGTGATACGCAATGAGCTAAAGTCCAAATCTTTGAAATTTGGCTGATCAAGTAAACCTTTAAACAAAGTGTTTACCGCAGGGAAAATATGGAACGGTTGTTTTGATAGCGTTTTGATAAACCCTGGCATATCACGCGGATTGGGTACTAGAATAAAAGTGTAGCCTGAACGCATACCAAGTAAGCTGAGCATAAACGCAAAAATATGATAGAGCGGCAATGCCATTACCATATTGATATATACCTCATTGATATCTGAGGTCACTGGACGATACCATGCTTCTGATTGCATCGCCGCTGCGACGACATTACGCTGCGTCAAAACAGCACCCTTAGACAGACCCGTTGTGCCGCCTGTGTACTGTAGAATCGCTTTTTGCTGCAAGGTGGCTTTAGGTGCTTGAATAGGAAGGTTCTTACCTTTCTTAAGCACTTCAGGAAACTTGGTAACGTGGTATTTAGGATCGTTAAGGTTGTATTTAGGCACTAAGCGTTTCACTTGACGGATAACGGTATTTACCAAAATACCTTTTAAGCCCATCATATCGCCCATTTTTGAGAGTACAATACGCTTGATATTGGTCTCTTCAATGACTTGCTCTAGCGCTTGAGCAAAGTTATCCACCACAAAAATCACCTGAGCGCCTGAGTCATTCAATTGATGACGCAGCTCGCGACCTGTATATAGTGGGTTGATCGGGGTACAGACGTAACCTGCGCGTAAGATACCAATCATGATTGGTAAATATTGAGGGACGTTTGGCATCATGAGTGCCACGACGCTGCCTTTAGGTAAGTCTTGAGCTTGTAACCATGCTGCTACTGCCAATGATGCTTTGTCAACGTCATCATAAGTATGAGTCACACCCATGCAGATAGTCATCGGATGCATACGAAAACGGTTGAAGCACTCTTCATACAACTCTATGAGGCTTTCATATTGATCAGGGTTAATGGTCTTGGGTACGTTTTCTGGGTATTGAGCAAGCCAAGGTTTATCTACTGTCATGCCAAGCGTCCTTAAATTAAGATAAGTTAAGGGTCTATAAAAAAGTAGTCACATCCATGTCGACGATATACATCAGTGCTCTTTGAGCGATGAATTGTCGAGTGCTATCCTTTGTTTTCACATACTGCTAACGTACAGAGTCCTCTATAAAATTTGATTTAACTACCAAGAATGAGCTACTAAAAAATAAGCATCTGAGTAGATCAAATAACGGGTTACTGTTTCTAAAATTGAAATACCTTTCAAATCAACAGTTTTGACGTGTCTAAAGTCAATATTCGATTAATCTAAATCGACAGAAAACTTAGTGACACATTGCGGGCTTACATTAACATAACTACAACTAAACTCGTTACAGGCATACGAGAACTTGATAGTTTATATTTGGGTTTGATATAGGAAAAAATATATGTTGGAGAGTGAAGGGTATTCAGAATTGATCAGAGTAGATAAAAATTTGTGCTCGATACATTTATCTTTCAATGAGATATTAAAAGCAAATAGGCGCAACAAAAAAGCGCCCTATTATTGATATAGGGCGCTTTTTTCAAGAGAAGTTACTTATTGTTGAGGGTGGTCTGCATGATGTTTCTCACGCAGTTTTTGACGTAATACTTTACCTACATTACTCTTTGGCAGATCACTCACAAATTCAATATAGCGCGGACATTTATAACCCGTCAGATTGTCTAATGCAAAATCTGTAATCACTTCCTTAGTCACGTTATTGTCTGCAGGAACCACATAGATTTTGACTGCCTCACCTTGACGCTCATCAGGAATGCCAATCACAGCGCAGTCAATCACCCCGTCACAGTCTAGCATCACAGATTCAACCTCACTTGGGAATACATTGAAGCCTGAAACCAATATCATGTCTTTTTTACGGTCTAATAAGGTAAAGTAACCTTTTTCATCCATACTCGCGATATCGCCAGTGCGGAAATAACCGTCGCTTGTGAAATCATTAGTGCTGTCTCTATTATAGTATCCAGAGGTTACATTAGGACCTTTGATACACATCTCACCTGCTTGGTGCGTGCCCACACGCTCACCATTTTCGTCAATAAGAATGATGTCAACATTGGGGACAGGTATCCCAATTGTACCGTTGAATTTGTCATCGGTGACGAGGTTCGCTGTACCGCCTGCGACCCCTTCTGTCATACCCCAGCCTTCAACCATAGGGCAGCCTGTCACCTCCAACCAGCGCTCGGCTGTTTGTTTGGTGGCCGCCATACCACCAGCTTGAGAGATGCGTAATGGCGCAAAATTCAAATTTTTAAAAGAGGGTGTATCAAGCAGCCCCTTAAACAACGTATTGACCGCAGGGAAAATATGGAACGGCTGTTTTGACAAGGTTTTGACAAACCCTGGCATATCACGCGGATTCGGTACCAATATAAAGGTGTAGCCTGAGCGCATACCGAGTAGGCTCAGCGAAAACGCAAAAATATGATAGAGCGGCAATGCCATGACCATATTGATATACACTTCATTGATGTCTGAGGTCACCGGACGATACCAAGCTTCTGCCATCAATGCTGCAGCCACGATATTGCGCTGGGTCAGTATCGTGCCTTTAGACAGACCCGTTGTGCCACCTGTGTACTGCAAAATCGCTAATTGATCTAAAGTCATTTTGGGTGCATGAAAAGGCAGAGTTTTGCCTTGCTTGAGCACATCCGGGAATTTAGTAACTTCATGCTTTGGATCGTTGAGCTTGTATTTGGGTATCAAGCGTTTGACTTGACGGACGATGGTATTCACCAGCATACCCTTAAGTCCCATCATATCGCCAAGTTTAGATAAGACGATACGTTTGATGGCAGTCTCATCGACGACTTGCTCAAGAGCTTGGGCAAAATTATCCACCACAAAAATCACTTGAGCGCCTGAATCATTTAGCTGATGGCGTAGCTCACGACCTGTATAGAGTGGGTTGATGGGGGTACAGACGTAGCCTGCACGCAAGATGCCAATCATCGTTGGTAGATATTGCGGTAGGTTTGGCATCATCAATGCAACGATACTACCTTTAGGTAGTCCTTGCGCTTGTAACCATGCGGCGATGGCAAGAGAAGCATTATTGACATCATTATAAGTATGCGTAACACCCATGCATATACTCATTGGATGCCCGCTAAAACGCTCAAAGCACTCCTCGTACAACTCCATCACGCTGCCGTAAGTATCAGGATTAATCGTCTTTGGTACACTTGCCGGATATTGGTCAAGCCAAGGTTTGTTTGGCATCATAGTCAGCGTCCTTGCAGTTTGATATAGGTGAATGTTTTTTAAGAAAGCAGTCATATGCATGTCAATATCACAAATCAGCATCAATGTGATTAACCTGCTATTGGATGCAATAACGTCCGTGTCTGCTTGCTTTTGTTGCTGTTGCTCAATGCTAATTAACTACTGATGGGTGAGTTAAATGAATCAAACAATTAGATAATCCAATAACAGAAATAATATGTATTTCAAATAGATATTATCTAGTTTTTGCAACTGCGGTATCAAAAAAACGATACATTTAAGCAATAGAGTAGCATGAATAATGTTGAAGACAATAATAGAAAGCAAGACTGAGCAGTACATAGATAAAGCTGAACAATTTGATACATGTATGATGTTTAAGGAATGAGCCATAGTAAGGTGTATTTTTGAGCTGGTAATGAATATAAAGACAAGGCAGGCTATTTATTAATGATGAGCAAAGTAATTGACTGTTTAGATGAGTTAACGAGCTTATGTATAGTCGAACCACTATTAAAGTGTTACAGCGTTAGACTCGTTTAGCCTACTACTTTAGTACTTGCACTCGTCTGCCTTGCACCACTTTTAATATTGATTGACTATAGATAAACAACGGTCTGGTCCTTTAGAATGATAACGCTTGATCGTCAACCCAAGAGATAAGATCAAAGGAGAAACTAACGAGGTAAAATAAACTGCTTGTTTTTATTAAAAAAGCGTCGATAAATGAGCAGCGCGCTGATGGTACAGCCAAGTGTGCTACTCACACAGATCAAAAACATCGTGATTATCTGATAGCGGACCGCTTGTGTGGGGTCGGCACCAGCCAATATTTGCCCCGTCATCATACCGGGCAAGCTGACAATACCGACGACCAACATGGAGTTGAGTGTTGGGGTCATGCCATTTGTGATTGCGGCACGAATCTGCTCATGGACGGCCTCAAATGGTCGAGCAGAAAGACTCAGCATCATCTCGATACGCCCTTGCTGCTCATGAAAAGCTTCGATCAACTGATTGCTCGTTAATGAGATGGCAGTCAAAGAATTGCCCAATATCAGCCCCAATATAGGAATAATGAATTGCGGCGTATACCAAGGCTGTACTCTTAGGATAACGATCATCGCTACCGCAGTGACCAGTGTCGCTGAGGTGCCGACGGCTATTAGCGTATCGCTTAGCAACCCTTTATAGCTGCGTTTGACACGATTTTTGGCAGCACTTCCTGCAATCAGGGTCATAATGGTCAAAATCAGCAGGACCTCATACCACTGCTCACGGGCAAAAATCCATGCCAGTATCAGACCGATAAAGCTCAGCTGCACGATAGTACGAACAGCGGCCATTAAGAGTGTGCTCGTCAGCTTCAAACGCAGTTGCCATGAGATGAGTAATACGATGACAATCATACAACTGGCAAGCGCAATATCACTGTAAGTTAAAAATACTTGCATATGATTCATACCGTTGATGGGGCTCATTATAAAGGAAGGCAGTAATGTCATGAGCACGATGTAATGAAGGTTCCGAGCAAGTTTTTGAGCATCATATCGTGCCCTAGAGCGCTTCAGTTAGTACACCTGCTTGCATATGCCAATGTCTACTGGCCAATGACATAATCTCTTTGGTATCGTGAGTTACCCATAATAACGAGCACTGCCTGTTGGCCTGCAACCATCTCATCAGCAAGCTGACCAACTGCGCTGAGGTGTCGATATCTAGCGCGGCGGTTGGCTCATCTAGTAATAGTACTCGCGGATTGAGTTGTAGTAGGCGTAAGGTATTGACCAGCTGACGCTCACCACCCGATAAGTGGTTGGCCTCTTGTTGCAAAAAGTCTGCATTTTTATTCAAAGACGCAAGTTGGGTCAAATGCCAGTTTATATCAAAATTTTGGGTCTGATGCGCGGCTAAAGCATAAGGCATCTTTAAATTATCAAGGACATTGCCCTCTAACAGCTGTGGCTGTTGAGCAAGCAGCGCCACTTGCTTGCGCCAAGTAATTGGCGATGTGGCGTGAATGCTTTCATCTCGCTGATGTGGCGTGGCATCACTACGCAAATGAATATCACCAGTGCTCATCGGCAACAATCCTGCCAGCACCCGCAAGAGAACAGATTTGCCACTACCAGAAGCCCCTGTCAACACGGTGGTTTGTCCTGACAAAAGCTCACCGCTCACGCCCTTTATCAGCGTTCGGTGGGGCGATGATAGCTCCTTGACTGACACACGTTTTTGACGTTTGTTCGACCAGCTTTGATAAAGACGATACGGAGCAAAGCCTTTTGCTTGTTCACCATTGTGACGCTCAGAATGATGCATGTTGCCTGTCCGTCTGCTGTGTACCCAGAGGTCGTCAAATCGAAACAAAGGCTTTTTGGTATCAATGCTCATAAAGGAGTTAGTGATTCATCTGCTCGCTAATGGCCTGTTCAATGGCATTGCGTAGCTCTTTTGGTACACGGATAGGACGCATTGGTGCAGTATCAGCTTGAACATGATTTGTATTATTATTTGTCATCGGCTCTGGTTTGACGAGGTTTTGTACACAAGCAATGACGATCTTGGTGCTACTTAATATCTGGCTAGTGGTTTTGTCTGTAGCACTATTATCTGATGTGCTACGGCGAATGCTTTGATAGAATATGATGCTGGCAGGTTTTAGCTCCACTTTATCAATACATACAGTAATGATTTCATCTAAGAGAATGGCTCTTTTGTATTGTAAGTCTGCCTGACTCACGACAAAATGCTGTATGTCACCATCGTCAGTTTGCAAAAAATAACCGTTTAGACCCAGCTTGGTAAACCAATCACGGCGGCAGTTCTCAAAGAACACCAGATGATTGGCATGATAAACGATACCGCCTGCATCCGTATGATTGATGTAGACGCTATAATTTTTAGCAAATAGTGGTTCAATTAGTGGTTCAATGTCATTATTTACGGCTGTATTTGTATTTTTGTGCTCAGTTGTTGTCATAACGGGCTCAGTATTTTGAGTAAATGTTGTTGAGTAAAGGCGGCGTACGGACTTATGCCAATAAAAAATAGCCATTATATTTTTAATAATAGCTACTCTAGCTCAAGATATAAGGGCATGCAACAGCTAGCGCCGCTCAGGTCTGTTATCATAGGCCTTTGTATCAGACTCATTATATCAGCACAGTCTTTTAATTAATCAGTATAGGACAGTTTATGACCCGTTTTGTCAGTTTTAATATCAATGGTATCCGCGCGCGTCAGCATCAGCTTGAGGCGGTGCGTGAGGTAATCGATCCTGATGTCATGGGTCTACAAGAGACCAAAGTTCATGATGATCAATTCCCCCTTGATAGTATGGATGCTCTGGGATACCACGTAGAGTATTTTGGGCAAAAAGGACATTATGGTGTGGCACTACTGTCAAAAGTTGCGCCTATATTTGTACAAAAAGGCTTTCCTGGTGAGGATGAAGAAGCACAGAAGCGCTTTATACATGCGCGCTATGAGTTTGACGGGCGTGAGGTTGATGTGCTGAATGGTTATTTTCCGCAAGGAGAGAGCCAAGATCACCCAACCAAGTTTCCAATGAAGCGTGCGTATTATGCAGATTTGACGGCTTATATTGACACACTAAAGGCAGAAGGTCGTTCGATCATTGTCATGGGTGATATGAATATTGCGCCAGAGGACATCGATATCGGTATCGGTGAGGTCAATGCCAAGCGCTGGTTAAAAAATAGAAAAACCTCGTTTTTGCCAGAGGAGCGTGAATGGTATTCAGCGCTCATGTCGCGTGAGCTGACCGATACGTACCGTTTGCATTACCCAGAGAGTACAGAGTTATATAGTTGGTTTGATTATCGCAGCCGCGGCTTCAATGATGACCCTAAGCGCGGTTTACGTATCGATCATATTTTATGCACCTCTGATCTTGTAGAAGAATGCATTGGTGCTGGCATCAGCTATGAGCTACGTGCTATGGAAAAACCCTCTGACCATGCACCCATTTGGTCAGCATTCGATCTAAAAAAACCGTAATATTTATATGATGTTTATCACACTACCTCTAAAAACAACGATAAAAATTAACAAGTAAGGATTTTATTATGGCTGTTGGAAACGTAGCAGTACCTAACACAATCTATCCCATTGATGGCGTCAAGCTTAGCGCAACCGCAGCAGGGGTACGCTACAAAAACCGTGATGATTTGGTGGTTATCGAAATCAATGAGCAGGCGACGACCGCGGTTGTCACGACCAAAAACACATTCTGTGCTGCGCCTGTACGTATATTACGTGAGCACTTTGCTAAAGCTGGTCCGCGTTATTTGGTGACCAATACAGGTAATGCAAACGCTGGCACGGGCGTTGATGGTAAACGCCGCGCTAATGAAATCTGTATTGCCTTGGCTGAAAAAGCTGGCGTAGAGGCTAATACAGTACTGCCATTTTCTACTGGCGTGATTGGCGAGCCATTAAATAGTGACGCGGTCATTGCAGGTTTAGACGATGCGTTAGCAAACTTAGCCTCTGATAACTGGTTGGCTGCTGCTAACGGTATCCGAACGACAGATACTATCCCTAAGCTTGCAAGCCAAAAAGTCGACGTTGCAGGTACTAGCTATCATATCACTGGCATGTCAAAAGGCTCAGGCATGATACGTCCAAATATGGCGACTATGCTGGGTTATGTCGCAACCGATGCCAATATCGCCGCCGACTTATTGCAAGAGATGCTAAGCGCTATCAATGAGCAGTCGTTTAACCGTATTACCGTTGATGGGGATACATCGACCAACGACTGCTGCGTATTGATTGCGACAGGTGCTGCCAGCTCAGAGGTGATTGATAGTCCAGCGCATCCGCATTATCAGGCCGTTTTTGATGCACTGCGCGACGTGTTTGTACGTTTAGCACAGCTCATTGTCCGTGACGGTGAAGGCGCTACTAAATTCATGACCGTCAAAGTGACTGGCGGGCAGACCACGCAAGAGTGCTGCGATGTGGCTTATGCTGTGGCGCATTCGCCGCTGGTAAAAACCGCATTCTTTGCGAGTGATGCAAACTGGGGGCGCATCTTGGCGGCAGTCGGTTATGCTGGTATTGACGACCTAGACACCGAGCAAGTTGATGTGTATTTAGATGAGGTGATGATTTGTCAAAATGGCGGTGTCGCGCCCAGCTATACAGAAGAAGCAGGTAAAAAAGTCATGAGCCGCGCTGAGATTACCATTCACATTGATCTTGCTCGTGGTGATGCTAGCGATACGGTGTATACCTGCGATTTGTCATACGACTATGTCAAAATAAACGCTGACTATCGCAGTTAGAAATGGTCTTAAAAGTTTCAATCTTGACAGATTTTTTAAATCTATTTATAAAAAGCCAGAGTAATTATTGCTCTGGCTTTTTTGTGTCTAATACTAAGCTGTTATCAAATTACTCTGCTATTCAATACGCTTTATTAACATCAGTTGCAAAAGCTGACGTTACTTTACAAAGCAGTCATAGAGAGTAAGGTGAGTTGCGACCTATACTTGCTGGGGTGAACAGATGATATTCACTACAACGCTAGTAAAGCTGGCTAGAGATTTCAATTAGCGTGACTCTAAATATCATCATGGTAGAAAGAAGCTTTGTTGTATGAAGAAATGCAGTAGAGTTTTTAAAATAATAAATTTAGATAGAAAATGAAGAATTATTACCAATTATCTGAGGATTGAATAATGAAAAGATTAGCACTTGCAGCATTGATGACAACTTTTGCTCTTACTGGTTGTTCTACTATGGACATGGACAATGAGCGTACAATGGTTGTAGAAGGACAGCCTATGAACGTCAAAGTGGTAAATATTCCAAGTTTTGAAGTAGAAATCGCACCGCGTAAAGCAGTTTGTGACCTGACTGCAACAGACGGTACGATGGTTGAATCACAGTGCCTACAGTATCGCCAAACTTATCAGAAAAACTACACCACTTTAAGTGGTAACATTCAAGGCTTCACTTATGAGCCAAACTACCGTTATGTATTAGATGTACGCCAAGAAGCAGTCACTGCTGAAGGATCTAATGTGGTCAAACCAGTTTGGATTTTAAACGAAGTCGTTTCAAAAACTGCTGAATAGTACAGCTTGAAAGTATACAACTAATAAAAAGGCCGCTAATATATAGCGGCTTTTTTATTGATACGATATCTGCTGCTATGATGAGATAGCGTGGTTAAAGGTAACATTTATCAATTACATTAACATTGACTGTAGTTAACACTAACGCCGCGCGTCGCAGTAGGAATTCTATTATCAGCATAGACAGCTAGGCCACCACGAGCGGTCTCTTTATATTTATCAGACATATCAGCACCTGTCTGCTTCATGGTTTCTATAGCCTTATCCAAAGAGACGAAGTGCTGGCCATTTCCTCTACAGGCTAGACGTGCTGCGTTGATAGCTTTGACCGCCCCCATGGCATTGCGTTCGATACAAGGCACCTGCACTAGACCACCAATAGGGTCGCAGGTTAGACCTAAATTATGCTCAATACCAATTTCTGCCGCATTTAAGCATTTAGCTGGTGTCCCATTCATGATCTCTGCTAATGCAGAACCTGCCATCGCACATGCCGATCCAACCTCGCCTTGGCAGCCGACTTCAGCACCAGAGATTGAGGCGTTTTGCTTGATTAGGCTACCGATAGCGGTGGCGTTCAATAAAAATTTGCGGACACCATCTTGGCTATAGTTAGGTAAAAAATCACGATAGTAGTGCAATACTGCAGGAATGATACCTGCTGCACCATTGGTGGGTGCGGTCACAACTTTGCCGCCATTGGCGTTTTCTTCATTGACGGCGAGCGCGTACAAGTCTACCCAATCCATGGCGGCTAATTTATCAGTTTTGGTGATAGGTTGGTCTTTTTCCGCAGACAATTGCCTGTGCAAATCTTGTGCGCGGCGTTTGACATCCAAGCCGCCTGGCAAAATACCGCCATTTTCACAGCCTTGCTTAACACAATCTTGCATGACCTCCCAAATGCTATCTAGGTAGGCAAATACTTCTTCTTTGTCATGGAAGTGGCATTCATTGGCCAGTACTAATTCGCTGATGCTCAAATCATACTGACGACATTGTTCTAGTAGTTCTGCTGCATTATTAAAAGGATAAGGAACGCTATCGATCGTTGGGCTGGCATGATCTTCATCTGGATCGGTGGCATCTTCTTCATTGATGACAAAACCACCACCAATCGAATAGTAGGTCTGCTGATAACGAGTACCGTCAGTCGATATAGCACGGAGCGTCAGTGCGTTAGGGTGATAGGGCAGGACAGTATCGTCGTACCAATAAATATCCTGCTCTGTATCAAATGCAATCGTGTGAATACCTGACACATTTAATGTCTTGCCAGAAAAAATAGGAGAAAGATAGCTGCTGGTCATACGTGTATCGATGGTGCTAGGTGTATGACCAAGTAACCCTAACAATATGGCAGTATCTGTTGCGTGCCCTTTTCCTGTCGCCGCCAAAGAGCCATAAAGCTCGATTTCAATCTTTGCGATAGCCGTCAGTTCCATTTGCTTGGTCAATGAGGCTAAAAATAAATTGGCTGCCACCATTGGTCCCACTGTATGTGAGCTCGATGGACCAATGCCGATTTTAAATAAATCAAAAATACTAATCATAATGAGTTACCGAAAATTCAAAGGCTTGAACAATTGTGATAATTGCCTTGAGCGCTTTTATTGAAAATATAATAGGCAGTCGTCACTCTCAAGGCCCACTACAGAAGACTTGTGAGCGACCGTCTATAAAAATATTGCTATTAAAGAGTACAGATGGTGACTGAATAATCACTTTTATTTGTTTTGAAACTCCGCTATCATGCTCGGAGTCAACGACTATGTAACATCCTGTAAGTCAATATCGCTATTAAATAGGCTGGTTGGTAGAAGAGCAAACGTACTTTTGATCATACAGTATCTTTGGTTATACATAGTGATCTAATACAACCAGCCAAGAACTGGCTATCATACCAAATAATACTTTTGGTTTGTCATATTACAACATAAATGAATGAATTGGGATGACATATTATCGATAGAAGACGATAGTGCTTATTTATATTGTTTACGACTTCTATCGCGTTCGCTACTATCCTCCCAATTTCGCACCATTTTTACTTTTTCCATTATTTTAGCCTATTACCTCAGCTCACATAGGACACGCGCGCATGCCATCTCAAAAAGACCCATCATCAGCTTCAGACAACAGCGCTCAAAATCAGTCAGCTCACAATGCATTGGAAGCTGCAGGTATTGATTCAGCAGCCATCAGTTATCCGCACAATCCAGATTTTGAAAATGGTCGCTGGTTTCCGACATGGCGACCTTACAAAGGTGATTTGGATCGTGATCCAGTGGGTATCAATGATTATCTGCCACCGTCAAAGAGTGTATTACTTGGTATACAACATACATTTGCCATGTTTGGTGCGACCGTCCTTGCGCCATTATTGATGGGATTTGACCCTAACTTAGCCATTTTGATGTCTGGTATCTGTACGGTGATGTTTTTTATGATCACTGGTGGGCGTATGCCAAGCTACTTGGGATCAAGCTTTGCTTTTATTGGTCCAGTGATTGCGGTAACTGCGTATGCAGGGGCAGGGTTCAATGCCAATTTGAATGTCGCGCTAGGCGGTATCATGGCCTGCGGTATCATTTATGCGCTGATTGGCCTGCTGGTGATGAAAACAGGCACTGGCTGGATTGAGCGCTTGATGCCGCCTATCGTCACCGGTGCTATTGTCATGATTATTGGTCTTAATTTGGCACCAGTCACTATTCAGGGCGTATCTGCCAATCAGTTTGATGCTTGGATGGCTACGTTGACCGTACTACTCATCAGTGGAGTGGCGGTATTTACCCGTGGCATGTTACGTCGTTTGCTGCTACTCGTGGGTTTGGTATTATCATACATCGCTTATTTTGTGATGACCAATATCCTAGGTTTTGGGACGGCAATTGATTTTAGCGCAGTCGCTGCGGCTGCATGGTTTGGTCTGCCCAGCATCCATACCCCACGCTTTGAGATGAGCGCTATTATTCTCATTGCGCCTGTCGCCTTTATTTTGGTCGCTGAAAACTTAGGTCACTTTAAGGCAGTGGAAGGTATGACTAAGTCTCGCGTGACCCCTTATATGGGCCGAGCATTTTTTGCCGATGGCTTGGCAACGACTTTCTCAGCAGGATTTGGCGGTACAGGTGTGACTACCTATGCTGAAAACATCGGGGTGATGGCGGTCACCAAAGTATATAGCACAACGATATTTGTCGTCGCAGGTATGGTCGCTATTATATTAGGGTTATCACCAAAATTTGGTGCCATTATCCAAACGATACCAGCGGCTTTATTGGGCGGCGCTTCTATCGTCGTTTTCGGTCTGATCACGATCGCTGGGATAAAAATCTGGATCGACAGCCACATTGATTTTAGTAAAAACAGCAATCTGATCATCGCGGCAGTGACCGTAATCATGGGTACAGGTAACTTTAGCTTGCACTTAGGTGGTTTTGATTTGGGTGGTATTGGTACTGCCACTTTAGCCGCTATCGTGTTGAATGCTTTATTTAATAAAAGTTCTGACGTTAAATAAGTAATGCTGATAAGATTAAAGTTTGAGTCTATCGAATAAAAATAGTAAAAGCATATATCCTTTAAAAAAAAGCGCCCATGCTATCTGTAGCATGGGCGCTTTTTGTTGAATGGCAGTTTAAGTAATCGTATCAATATTACTTAATTACTTATAGTCTCGCTTATAAAACCTTGAAAAAAATTGATAGCGGCGTAGGGCGCGTGGTTTTGGTTTTAGTGACCCTAAATAAATAGCAAACATGGTTAACAAGGCGCCGCCCCATTGTAAGCCATTGATAGGTTTGTCCAGCCAGCTATAGTCAATAACCAAAGCGGCGATGGGTTCAGTTAACAATAACAGACCCGTCAATGCCAGAGACAACTTAGGAATAGAATAAGCAATCAGACCCCATGCCAAACACTGCATCACTGTGCCGTAGATAAGCACCCAACCAATCTCAGACCATGTGTTGGGCAAGATATGACCTGTATCGAATATAAACATAGGCACAATCATGGCTAAGACGCCACCGATACTAATCAGCTGCATCAGCATAAATATCGGTGTCGGTTCGGTATCATGTGTCTTTCGAATAAAAGTCATCGACGCGGCTAGCATTGCTCCTGACACAATACCCGTGATAAATCCCCAAGTGGCCGCTGAATTGTGTGCAAATTCAGGACTGCCTATCATTGCAACGCCCAGCATCGCTAAAAATAAACTGATGATCTGCACGATAGATTGGCGCTCATTGAAATATAAAAAACCAATGGCAGCTAAAAAGAAGATTTGTAAGCTATTGAGTAGGGTCGAAATACCAGGACCCACAGCGTAAATGCTCTCGTGCCAAAGCGCCAAGTCTAATCCTAAAAATGCACCTGACAATAAACCATAAAAAATAGCACGTTTTGATTGTGGCATCTGTTGGCGCATCACCTTGGCTAAAATCGCAAAGACAATACCTGAAATGGCCAGTCGCCAAAATGACATCGCCCAGCCACCGATATCGACGTGAGCGACAATCAGACTGCCCAGCCCGAAGATAATACAACCGATAACTAGGCCAATAGGGGCAGCGCGTGAAGAAGCAGTCGCCATAAAACGTCCTTATATTATTATTCTTATGGTCCTAGACCAATGTGAGGGTTAGCCAAAGCCCTATTGTCGTGGTTTTAAGCAAAAAATAAAATGGCAAAACCAAAATTTATTCTGGTTATTAGATAGATCGTTGCTGTAGATAATTTATTAAACCAAATAGTAAGAAAAAGTCTCGTAGGCAGTAGAACCATCTTGTGACCTTACTCACACAATAATGCTTGTACAACAGCGCTTATATAATCGAGTCACATCCTTACAGGAATGATATTGGCTCTGATATTGCAATTTGTTAGTCTAGTACTCATAAAATCACCAGTCATCAACCGCTATATCAAACAATCTATATTATTTGCCTAGGTTTGCTTATGCTCCGACATTTTATGTCAAAAATACAACCAAATGTGACCTCTTGTTTGCCTCTAAAAATATCGCAATTTAGCTTTGCGATAGGTATCGTCTCTAGTGCATTTTTTTTAATGCCTAGCGCACAAGCGGCCAGTTGCAAGCTCCCCAAAAGCTACTATAAAAACGTCTCTTGTACGTCTACTAGCGGCTATTTTTTAGCAATCAAAGATTTTGGTGCGCCAGTCGCTCTGATTGACAGCAAAGGTAAAAGGGTCGTTGATTTATCACGCTATCAGAAAGTCGATGCCGACAAGATATCGGGCGGGCTACTACCTGTATTGCGCAACAGTCGGGTCGGTTATCTCAATATGCAGGGACGCGAAGTCGTGCCTGCAATGTACGATATGCTCACAGGAAATCAAGGGTGGGCGCGTCCAGTATCTGAAGGACGTATCGTCGTAAAAAAAGATGGTAACTACGGTGTTATCAATACCTCCAACAGCACGGTTGTCTCGTTTTCAGCATCGATTGACGATATCGATGATTATCGTAATGGGAGAGCGCGCGTCCGTAAAAACAGTGCGATAAGTTGGTTAGATAAAAATGGTAATGCAACGCGTGATCCAAATGCTCAGGATAGTAGTCAATCGGCTAAAAAATCCACAGCTTCTACTAACAATACGTCATCACAATCAAGACAACCTGCACCTACACGTTTTACGACATTACAATCACGTCAGCAAGATAGAAAATGGGGCTTCGTTGACGACAACGACGTCACGATGATTACCTATTCGTTCGATGAAGTCCGTCCATTCTCTGAAGGATTAGCGGGCGTTCGTATCGGAGAGGAGTGGGGCTTTGTTAATCTGGGCGGTGAGCTAGTGATTCCTTTTCGCTTCACTAGTGATGGGGTATTAACTGATGATAATTATAAGGGTCAACCCTCATTTGTATTTACAGGTGGTAAGGCATGGATCGGCAATTTAAAAAACGGCAATAAAATGTGTATCAATAAAGAAGGCACAGGTGTCAGCTGCGATTAGCGTTATATCCATAATCTATAATTGGTATACAACGAAAAAGAGTGTAAACCCTATTCGTTATCGATAGGGTTTACACTCTTTTTTATGGCTAGTGTGACTATAGGCGAATAGCTATTTTTCTAACAAATGATTGCTAATCAAATCGACCATATAAGGCTGATAATATTCTGGAATATCATGCGCCATACCTTCGATTAAATGAAACTTGGCATTAGGAATGGTTTTTGCCACCACTCGACCTTGTGACGCCGGTAGTAGTCCGTCAGCGCTACCATGTAAGACAATCGTTGGTGCTTTGACTTGCTTACTAAAGCGACTGATAGAGCCTGACGCCAAGATAGCATTGAGCTGCTGCACCGTACCGAGTGGGTGAAAATTGCGTTGATAGCGAATTTTGGCAATTTCACGCACCATGCGCACATTGACGTGACCTGGTGTGCCAACCGTTTTCATAAACCAGACACTATGGCGTACGATATCACGCTCAGAGTGGCTCTCTGGACGATTGATAAGGGTGTATAGCTGCTTAGGTCTTGGCGGTTTTAAAAATGCTCGATTGGTCGTGGTAAACATAAGCGCCATACGCTGCACCAAGCTTGGATAACGTGCCGCCACAATTTGAGCAATCATCCCGCCCATAGAGGCACCAAGCAGATGCGTTTTGCCAAGCTTGAGCGCCTTGATCAACCGGGCGGTGTCTTCTGCCATGTCAGTCAAGTTATAAGCCACCTGAGTGCTTTTGTTCGATAGACCCGTTTGTAGGCGTACCATCATTTTGAGCTGGTTGATACGCGGTAGGCCCTCGATCTGTACTTTAGAAGACAGGCCGATATCACGATTGTCAAAACGGATCACAAAAAAACCAGCATCAATAAAGCGCTTAATAAAATTGTCTGGCCAAAATATCATTTGCGAACCTAGTCCCATGATCATCAGTAGGGGCGGATTATTAGGGTTGCCACCCGCTTCGACACACAACTCTATACCATCACCAATATCAATCATCGCTTGATGAAGGTGTTGGCTAAGATCGGAGCCGCGCCACTGATGCTCCCCAAACCGTCGCCATTCAGGAGTAGGGTAAAAGTCTAGAGTATTGTCTAAACTGGTATCTGACGTTTCCGGCAATTTGGCACTATTAATGTCATTCGATGTTGTCATGAAGTGTCCTAATTAGAGAGTCAACGACTACAGCTCAAGCATCTCAAAATCAAGCTTGCCGACACCGCACTCAGGGCAGGTCCAGTCATCAGGGATGTCTTCCCATTTGGTGCCAGGGGCAATACCTTCTTCAGGGCAGCCAAGCGCTTCGTCATAGATCCAGCCGCAGACAATACATTCATAACGTTTCATAAATAGTCCTATCGATCATTACCAGTGTCACAGTGCGTCATAAACGCTTATATTTCGTATTACAGTCATTATATTAGACGGTAAAAGCGCACGTAGTTTAGCATATAACCGTTATTTTCATAGTTAAGTTTACACTTGTATATTGAGATGAAATTGGCTTTTATCAAGTCCATCATCTATACCATTGTACCGAAGCGAAGTACGATCTTGGGCTATAAGCCGCCACAAAAAAGCCAATCATGCTATAATAACGGTCGCTAAATTGACACTGTTAGCCATAATTGCCTGCTGATCTATCAGTGTCTAATTATTGTCCAAGCCATATAACATATACAAGCTAAGGGTTTTCATGAGTATTAACGCCGCCACATCTGCCACTACCGAAAATGAGACGACTCCAATGCTCAATACTGACCATCCGTTTTGGCAGATTATTCGCACAGTACCAGACTTTCCAAAAGTCGGCATTGATTTTTATGATATTACTCCGTTACTGCGCAGTCATATTGATGCTGTCATTGATGCGCTGCTTGCTGCATTGCCAGAGGGGCTGATGGATGAGGTGGATTGCTTAGGGGCTGTTGAGGCGCGCGGGTTTGTATTTGCCAGTATGCTGGCAGGACGTTTGGGTAAGGGTATGATTTTACTACGTAAACCAGGTAAGCTACCACCACCTGTCGCTAATAAAGCATATGCGCTTGAGTATGGCAAAGACACGCTTGAGATGCAAAACAACTTGCCACCTGAACGCGTACTACTGGTCGATGATATCTTGGCGACTGGAGGCACATTGACGACCGCTTATGAGTTATGCCAGTCAGCCGATCATACTGTGGTCGGCGCATTAGTTTTATTAGATTTGGTTGAGCTACATGGCGAGTTCCCAGTACCTGTCTATACGGTACTAAAGGCGTAAGTCTGATCGTTCAAGAAAATTTATAGAATATAAAAAAGCGCCCTGAAAATAATCAGGGCGCTTTTTTTGTGGTGAGTCTAATGATACTACGATTTGTTTTGCTCATAGCTTTTACAGGCATATTCGATCAGCGTGCGACCAACGGTCTTTGGTGTGGTGATCTTAAAGTCTTTGGTGGTCAGTATAGGCTTTTCTGATTGCCACGACTTAATGACTTTATTATCAGCGCTATAATCGACGTAAGCTCTTTTATAGTAACTGAAATCTTTACAAGAAATCAGTAATTGCTGATCGCTATGATGGATGGGTTTTTCTTTCACTGTGCTCTTATCTTTTTGCGTAGGATAGGTTCTTAGCAAAGAGACAGTGATGTTTTCGACGTCTTTTTCGTCTATGATGCTGATGTCAGAATGTTCGATAGAGTCTACATCTAAGCTAAACGTCGATCCAGAGTCGCTCTCGGTTACCTCGACCCAATTGACCGCATGGGCGCTGGTCACTAAAACACTGCCTGCCAATAACATTGATAGCCGTTTCATACTTAAGCCTTGCTTCTTGTTATCTAAAGTCGCTCATGATAGCCAACTTACTGTGGGCAGGCAAATATCTTTTGTGCCAGATGAGTGCTTATCGTGCCTCGTTTATTGCCCGCGAATGGCCGCTAGCGTCTTCGCCAGCTCATCACGTGCCCCAATAAAACCATCAATACCTTTTGGTAATAGGTCTTGTGTGACTGTGTCTTGCTGATAGGCCGCGCTGAACTCTTCATGCGTCAAGCTCACTTGGCTCATCGCTTGCATATCCATGGCTATGCTCGGCGATAACTGACGAGGCACATCAATATCCATGGCTGCCAGCTCATCGATTAGGTTGGGTGCAATGGTCAACAAATCGCAACCTGCGAGTGCCAATATCTGCTCAGTTGAGCGGAAACTCGCCCCCATGACTTGCGTATGATAGCCATGCTGCTTGTAGTATTGGTAAATAAGTTTGACAGATTGTACGCCCATATCCTCAGGAGCCGGTACATTTTGGCGGTTTTGCTGGCGTTTTTGCCAATCTAAAATACGCCCTACAAAAGGAGAGATGAGCGTCACGCCCGCATCTGCGCAGGCGATTGCTTGATGCTGACCAAATAATAGGGTCAAATTGCAGTGGATGCCTTGAGTTTCAAGATAACGCGCCGCTTCAATTCCCTGCCAAGTTGCTGCCATTTTGATCAATACTCGCTCTGAGTCGATGCCAGCTTTTTGATAAGCGTCCATAAACTCAAGGGCCTTATCGATCGTCGCCCCAGTATCGTAAGACAAACGCGCATCGACTTCGGTAGAAACGCGCCCTTCAATAAGCGCCAAAATATCACAACCAACTTGAATGGTCAGGGCGTCAATCACTGCATCTACATCGCCATTATGGCGGCTCATTGTTTCTGATAGCATACCTTGGTTATCAGGATGAATGAGGGCTTTGGTGATGAGGCTTGGATTGGTGGTCGCATCGATAGGTTTTAGTCGGGCAATAGCAGCAAGGTCGCCAGTATCAGCGACAATGGTCGTCATGGTACGTAATTGTTGTAATGCGCTCATTAGATATCCTTTTTCTTATTAATGATGTGGTGCTCCTCTTATATATCGCAGGGTAGGGAGCTGAATGGAAACTGTAACACAGTTTTCTACGTGTGTTTGCTCATAGTTGTGCTATGCGCCACTGTCATATCACTTAACTGTGATAATATTAATAATAATTTGCTGGCTTATCACTATTTACGAATGGGCACTGACCTTAGTTTTTGCTATAGTAGAGCCGGTCATCCGTTGGTCTTATGTACTTGGCGACCAATATAGCAGTAATACCAGAGAACGCCAATGACGCGCGATGTTTCTGATAGACTGTTTTTGGATGATGGTCAAAATAGTTTTGGTCATTGACCGCTATTTACCAATGACTTCATAATGACACTCTTAAGCACTATCGGTATATAGAGATAGTCGAAGCATTTAAAAAACACAGTAAAATTTAGCAGATATTCATATCTAAATATTAGTAATACCTAACAGTGATAAAATCTAAAAAGGATGGGCGGTAATGAGCGAGCAGTCACCAGAACAAACCATGGATAATCTAAATCAAACCGCCGCAGGCGCTAGCGACACCGCAACTGAAAAAGAATTTTTAGATAATATTCGCCAAAACATTGATGCGGTCGACTGCGAAATCCAAATACTCATCAATAACCGTGCCAAGCTGGCGCAACAAGTGGCAGCGGTAAAGAAAAACCACACGGCTGCTGATGACAATATCAATCCTATCTTTTATCGTCCTGAGCGTGAAGCACAGGTGCTAAAAGCGGTCATGGAGCGCAATACGGGTCCAATCGCTGACGAAAAGATGGCACGTTTGTTCCGTGAGATTATGTCGGTATGTTTAGACTTAGAAGCGCCGCAGCGTATTGCCTTTTTAGGACCAGTTGGCACCTTTACCCATGCCGCTGCATTAAAGCATTTTGGTAAAGCTGCTGATACCGTGCCAATGACGACCATTACCGATGTATTCCGTGAGGTTGAAGCAGGGACTGCGATGTATGGCGTTGTCCCTGTCGAAAACTCTTCAGAAGGGGTGGTCAATCATACTTTGGACGGATTTTTATCTTCTACGCTAAAAATTATTGGTGAAGTTGAACTACCTATTCATCAAAACTTCTTGGTCGCTGAGCATACTAAGCTTGATGGTTTGAGCCGTATTTATTCGCACCAGCAGTCATTGGCGCAGTGTCGTCATTGGCTAGATGTGAATTTCCCTAATGTAGAGCGCGTTGCGGTATCAAGCAATGGTGAAGCGGCGCGTCGCCTCAAAAACGAATGGCATTCAGCAGCAATCGCTGGCGACGTTGCGGTTGCAGAGTACGGCTTGCATAAGCTTTACTCAAACATTGAAGACAATCCAAGCAACACCACCCGTTTCCTTATCATCGGACATGAGGCCATTGCGCCTTCTGGTCAAGACAAAACCTCCATCGTGGTCTCAGCACATGACAGAGCTGGTGCATTGATCGAAATCTTGAAACCTTTGTCATATCATGGCGTCTCGATGACCAGTATCGAGACACGTCCTGAGCGTCCTAATAAGTGGGCATATGTGTTCTTTATTGATATGAACGGTCATATCAATGATCCAAATGTTAGCGCCGCTATCAACGATATTCGCCCATTGGTAAAAGATCTGCGCATCTTAGGCTCGTATCCAAAAGCAGTATTGTAGAAATATATTGGCTCATCTATTAGCTTGTTTATCTATCGAGATTGACACCTAATAGATGGGCGATCGCATTTAGTGATAACCTCCAAGGATAAACCATGCAGCCTGATCAATTGACAGCATCAAACCTATCGCCATTAACGCCAGCTTATGACAGTATTCTGGCGTTGGCACCTTATCAGACAGGTAAACCAATTGAAGAGCTGACGCGCGAATATGGTGTCTCAGATGTGGTGAAGCTGGCTAGCAATGAGAACCCGATGGGGTGCTCGCCGCGAGTGACGCTAGCGGTCACTGAGCAACTGGGTCAATTATCACGTTATCCTGATGGCAATGGCTATTATCTGAAGCAAGCGTTGGCTGACTTTAATGATGTCAAGGTCGAGCAGATTACGCTTGGCAATGGCTCTGATGATTTGCTCGATATTTTGGCACGTAGTTTTGTGGGTGCTGATGATGCTATCGTCTATAGTCAGTATGCATTTGTGGTCTACTCTATGCTGGCAAAGATGCAAGGCGCGATGGATGTTGAGGTGCCTGCTCATCGTTTTGGTCATGACCTAAAAGCCATGAGTCAAGCAGTCCAAGATAATCCCAATACCAAAATCGTCTTTATTGCCAATCCCAACAATCCAACGGGTACGCAGTTAGAGCAAAAAGAGCTGCGCCAGTTCGTTGCCAGTGTGCCAAGCTCAGTCTTGGTTGTATTGGATGAAGCTTATATCGAGTATAGGCCTGAGAGTAACAACCGCGCATTGTTAGATGAGTTTGATAATGTCATCATTGTGCGTACGTTTTCTAAAGCTTATGGGCTGGCAGGTTTACGTGTGGGCTATGCCTTAAGCTCAGTAGCTGTTGCAGAGTTATTGAACCGAATTCGTCAGCCATTCAATGTCAGCCGTGTAGGCCTAGCTGCTGCCGCTGCAGCACTTGCTGATCAAGATTTTATCGAAAAAACGCGCCAGATGAATGATGAGCAAATGCGTTGGTTAGAAAAGCAGTTTGATACATTGGGGTTGGGTTTTGTGAAGTCGCATGCCAATTTCATTATGGTTGAAGTGCAGGTTGAGATGGAAGATATAACTGCCGCTTCAATCCATCAAGCACTCCTTAAGCAAGGCGTTATTGTTCGGCCATTGGGCGCTTATGGGCTGCCAAACTGGTTACGCATTACGGTAGGTGTGGCTGAGGACAATTTACGTTTGATTGATACTTTGCGTTCTATTCTCAGTGAAGACTAGAGCATGTCCCCAATTCAAACGTTTATCACCATTTTTAAAATAGGGACATGTCCTCATCACATCCATCGATATGTTTTGATCAAAGGTATTATTTAGTAAGAAGTGATCTTAACTAGCCATTAACTTATATAACGCTGGGATTTACCGAAATTTATCCGAGCGCGTTCAACGAGAAAAGCCGTGAGTCGTCAGAAAAAAAACAATCTTCAGCCCTCTTTAAATATGCATCGACCTATATTCGAACAAGTTTGTGTGATTGGACTTGGGCTCATTGGTGCTAGCTTCGCGCAAGCTATTAAAGATAATGGCTTAAGTGAGCGTCTGGTCGCAGTCGATAGTCATGCACCAAGTATTACAGAAGCTATCGAGCATGGTCTGCTTGATGCTGGTAGTGCAAACCTACAAGACGTCATAAGCGGTAGTGATTTAATCATCATTGCAGTGCCTGTACAGGCAGTACAAGCAGTGTTTGTAGATATCAAACAGGCAATGGATAACGGACAGCTTGCCGCTGACTGTATCTTAACCGATGTCTGTAGTACCAAAGTCAATATCATTGACGCGGCCAAAGCGGTGTTTGGTTTGTTGCCGGTAGGTCTAGTGCCCGCGCATCCAATTGCTGGGGCTGAAAATTCAGGGTATCATGCCAGACGCGCCAGTTTATTTGTCAATCATAGTGTCATCATCTGTGAGCTAGCTACCACAAGCAATGTCGCGATTACTAAGTTGCGACTATTGTGGGAATCAGTGGGTGCAAATGTCATATCGATGGATGCAGGTCATCATGATCGTATATTGGCGCATACCAGCCATTTGCCGCATTTGCTTGCCTTCAACTTGGTTGAGCAACTAGCAAGCCATGATGATAATTTAGATATGTTTCGTTACGCTGCTGGCGGTTTCCGTGATTTTACCCGCATTGCCGCAAGCGATCCCAAGATGTGGCATGATATATTTTTTGCCAACCAAAGCGCCATTGTGAGCGCACTCGATGAGTATGGTGCCTATCTGCAAAGCATGCGCCAGCTCATCATTGATAAAGATTCAACCGCCCTGATGGGACTTTTGGGCCGAGCGCAAGCCGCACGGCGACATTTTGGCCATATGTTAGCCAGCACCCCTTATACGGATACTTCTGCCATGTCAGCTTCTTATAATATTACCCCTAGCAATACTGTCTCTGGCACCATTGCCATTCCTGGTGACAAATCTATCTCGCATCGCAGCATTATGCTTGGCAGTCTTGCCACAGGCGTAACCCACGTTACTGGATTCTTGGAAGGGGAAGATGCACTTGCAACGCTGCAAGCATTTCGTGATATGGGTGTGACCATCGAAGGCCCTGATAATGGTAATTTGACCATTCATGGTGTCGGTATGAATGGCCTAAAGCCTAGCAAAACGCCTTTGTATATGGGTAACTCGGGCACGAGCATGCGCCTGCTATCTGGTATCTTGGCGGCGCAATCATTTGATAGCGTATTAACGGGTGATACTAGCCTAAACAAACGCCCGATGGAGCGTGTGGCTGCACCGTTACGCACGATGGGTGCCGTCATCCAAAGTACGGGTCATAGTGGTACGGCACCGCTTAGCATTACGGGTCGTGATACCGCTGGTAAGCCATTGCAAGGCACCGAATATAATATGCCAGTGGCATCAGCACAGGTAAAATCTTGCTTGCTGCTAGCAGGTCTATGGGCCGAGGGTACGACAACGGTCATTCAGCCTGAAATCAGCCGTGACCATACCGAGCGTATGCTATCAGCCTTTGGTTA
The DNA here is from genome assembly GCF_001921765.1 of Psychrobacter sp. C 20.9. Taxonomy (NCBI): domain Bacteria; kingdom Pseudomonadati; phylum Pseudomonadota; class Gammaproteobacteria; order Moraxellales; family Moraxellaceae; genus Psychrobacter; species Psychrobacter sp. C 20.9. The sequence continues at coordinate 176,743 of NZ_MRYC01000003.1, forward strand.
TCCAGTAATTGTAGAAGGCAATCGAATCAGCGTTACTGGTGGTGGTACTCTACAAGGCTGTGATATCGCTGTCCCTGCTGATATCTCATCTGCGGCGTTTTTTATGGTAGCAGCAGCCATTAGCCAAAACAGCGAGCTGACCTTGATGCAAGTGGGTATCAATCCGACGCGTACTGGCGTTATTGATATTCTAAAATTGATGAATGCAGATATTAGCCTAAGCAATGAGACGCACGTTGGCGGCGAGCCAGTGGCAGACATTACCATTCGTAGCTCAAACTTGGTGGGCATTGAGATACCAGAGCATCTAGTACCACTAGCGATTGATGAATTCCCTGTATTATTCGTTGCCGCCAGCTGTGCTAAAGGGCGTACTGTTTTGACTGGTGCCAAAGAGCTACGCGTCAAAGAATCAGATCGTATCGCCGTGATGGCGGAAGGTTTACAGACGCTTGGCATCGATTGTACCGTCACTGATGATGGGCTGATTATTGAAGGCAAAGGCACTGCTACTGAGAACGGCGATATAAATAATAGCCAGCCTGTCTTTGGTGGTGGTCACATTGTCTCGCATCATGATCACCGTATTGCGATGAGTTTCTCTGTTGCGAGTCTACGTGCTGCTGAGCAAATTACCATTGAGGGGGTTGAGACGGTCAATACCAGCTTCCCAGGTTTTGCTGAGCTGGCTAACCAAATCGGTATGTCTATTCAAGTGGATACTGATGCTGAATAAATGAGTGAGTGCGGATCAATACGCTCCTATGATCATGCACTGTAAAGCATCCATAAAAAGCTCAATCTAATATTGTTAGCAATGTACTCATGTCACTATTGGCATGAGTATATTGCTTTTTATCTTATAATTTCACTGTAGTGACCCTGCGCTTTCACCACTAAATTGATAATAATAATCAGAATTAGGTGAGGGTGCGCTTTGCTCTAAAAAGTTGTCCTGTACTATGACTACCCAAAATGTCGTCAAAAAACCTGTTGCCCCGATTACCACAACCAGACGCGGTATTATCACTGCCCTTGTTGCCTTTTTTATCTGGGGTGGTTTCCCTTTATACTTTAAGCAATTATCCAATTATGATGCAACAGAGATTATCGGGCACCGTATTGTTTGGACGTTTTTTTGCCTACTCATTGTATTGGTAGCGACCAAGCGTTGGGGGTGGATAGAGACGCTCAAACAAAACCCAAGATGGATCGCGTTGTCACTCGTCTCTGGGTTAATTATCGCAACCAACTGGCTGACCTATGTATGGGCGGTCAATCATGATCGTATCCTTGAGGCCAGTTTGGGATACTTTATTGGGCCATTGGTAGGTGTTGGCTTATCGATGATTTTATTCAAAGAGCGCCTGCGCACGCTACAATGGGTAGCCATTGGCTTTGCACTACTGTCTGTGGTCATTCAAGTGGTGATGCTTGGTAGTCTGCCGTGGATATCATTGATTTTAGCATTCAGCTTTAGTACTTATGGCACCATTCAGCGGCAAACCCCATTGACTGCTGTCGATGCTATGTTTTTTGAAACGGCCATGCTAGTACCCTTGTGTATTTGGTGGTTTTGGCAGTCAGATGTCGTCAGCCATCAGCTAAGCTTTTGGTTCAGTTCAAACATTTGGCTACTGATGCTCGCAGGCCCGATTACGTTGATACCGCTTTTATTATTTAATAAATCGACCAAGCTTGTCGCATATAGTATCTTAAGCTTTATGAATTATCTGACGCCGACCTTTATTTTCTTCTTAGCGGTATTTTATTACAATGAACCATTTGATCTACATCGTCTGGCAGTATTTGGTTTGATTTGGTTGGGGTTACTCTTATTTAGCATTGATCTGTGGCGACATCGTCCAAGTAAAGTGTTAAAGGCTGAGCGTCTCCGTGAAGAGGCTTTATAATCGGTTAAGTAAAAATCAAAAATACGCACAAAAATTAGCAAACAAGGATGGAAGCATGTTTCATACGCAGTCTGATGTGGTATTTATAAAAGGTCTAAAAGTTGAAGCCGTCATTGGTGTGTTTGATTGGGAGCGCGCCATTACTCAGCCGTTACTGATCGATATCGCGCTTGAGACCGACATTAGCCGTGCCGCTGTGTCCGATGATGTCAGCGATGCGCTAAGCTATAAAGAAGTATGCGATGATGTGAGCGTGTGGTGCAAAGAGATTCAGGCAAAGCTGCTTGAGCATTTGGCTGGTCAGATCTCTGATAAGCTATTTGCAAAATATGACTGCCAAAAAATCACGTTGAGCATTGCCAAGCCGACTGCTATTGCCCAAGCAGATGCGGTAGGGGTACAAATAACACGCTATGCGCCAGCATCAACTAACGAGTCAGCTACTAAAGACGTTACCAAAGAAGTTAATGACAGCCAAGCCGATGATGCATAAAGCGTCGATGGAGTTGAATGTGGCAACGCTAACACAATGCGCACCTGAGATTCTGCAAGCGCAGTCCGTGGTAGAGGTGGTGTTAGCGCTGGGTAGTAACTATCAAGCCGAAAAATATCTACCGATTGCTCGAGAGAGTTTGGCAGCGCTGGGTGAGATACGACTATCTACGGCTTTTCAAAACCCTGATTTTACTGCAACCTTGGAACAGCCAAAGCCTGACTATACCAATCAATGTGTCTATCTAGCACTGAATACACCGATGAGTTTGCAGCAACTACAGCAAACCTTTAAAGCGCTTGAAGGTGATTGTAATAGACGTCGACAGACTGAGCCAAAGCAAGTGCGACGAGTGACGATGGACATTGATATTTTGATGGTTAAATTGGCTACTATAGAAAATAGCCTAAGCAAATATTCGACATTTAAATCAATATCTTATTGGATAGTAATGGCGAATCGTTATCCCTTTAAAGCGCATGAGGAAGCGGGGGTCAAAGAGTTGACTGCATTTACTGATTAGCTGTTTGAATAGCGTTTTGAGAAAAAATTGATAATAAATAGACAGTTAGTGGGGTGACTTATTTTAACTCACACTGATAACATCTGATATTTTTGCAGTAGATAAGACTAAGGGGCGTAAAATGTATTGTACGCCCCCTAGTTTTATTTGTTTTACTGAAACTCTCGTATTCACTTCTGCTCGTTATCTGCTGCATCGATATCAGCACGACCAATCACATCTAAATCCTCTAGGCACAGCTTATCGTATTCCTTTTTACAAAAATTAGGATCGATATCACACATCGCTGACTGCAACTGATCGAGACGATTCTCTGATTGTTGAATGTGTTCGAGCATTTTAGCAAACGCTTCTGCGACAGGGTCTTGCGAATAGGGATCGATACCATAGGCACGGAAGGTATTGGTGCGTTTCGCAGTAGAGGTGGTGTCAGCTGCTTGATCCTTAACGCTCTCGCCAGCTTGCGCGACTTTTTCTTGTTGCTTGGCATCTTGTACTTTTGTCGCGATGGGATTGCCTTTTTCATCGTGATGATCTGAGATCATACGAGCAGCACTGCCAACCATCGTAGCGCCTGCTGGTACTGGTTTGACTACCACTGCATTCGAGCCAATTTTGGCGTTTTTGCCGACTGTAAATGGCCCTAAGACTTTTGCACCAGCACCGACCGTTACACCGTCTTCTAGCGTTGGGTGGCGTTTGCCATTATTCCAAGACACACCGCCTAGAGTAACACCGTGATACAACGTCACATCGTTGCCAATCTCAGCAGTCTCACCGATGACGACCCCAACACCATGATCAATAAAGAAACGCTTACCAATCTTGGCAGCAGGGTGAATCTCAATACCTGTAATAATACGCGAGCCATATGAGATGACGCGAGCCGCCAGTTTCTGTTCATGATTCCACAGACAGTGCGCACCGCGATGTAGAATGAGCGCATGGATACCTGGGTAGGTTAGGATGACTTCCAGACTATTGCGCGCTGCAGGATCGCGGTTAAATACCGCATCGATATCTTCTTTCAGATCTTTTTTGATACTGACAAGCGATCTGAACAATTTGGATGGCAATGACATAAAGCGTCCTATCTATTCGTCGGTAAAGTAGCGTTGCTAAAGTAGCAATGTCTTTATTTTATGGTCATGATGGTTAAATAATAATGAGAGTATATGTTGTTGCTCATTTTTTCTAAGTTATAACAGCTTTGTACCGCAAAATATAGTAAAAAGCTGTCAAATGAAGGCGAGCTGATAAACAATGACTTGTTTTAGTCTTTGGATAGTTTTGCAATCAAAGCACTTAATAGCTGATACTCTTTTTGATCAAGCTGTAGGCGTGACCCAAGTCTAGACAAGCGTGATGGCAATGACTTTAGATGTTCGCTATTTGCCAGACCGCGCTGTACCATAAGGTCAGTAGTACGCTGAGTAAGCTGTTGCAACTGCTGCTGATTGATAGCAGGCTCATCCCATTGTTGACGCAAATTCACGTTGATTGTCGATTGGGAGTCGTTGTTCTCGTCTAAACTGTTCGCTGTCTGAGTATGCGTTTGAGCATAAGCAAAAATAAAGCTGGCAATGACTTGCACTGCTGAGGCGACATTTAATACAGGATAAGCAGGATTGGCGTCGATTTGAATGTGATAATCAGCATAAGCCAACTCTTCATTGGTCAACCCACGATCTTCACGCCCAAATAATATAGCGATATTTGGTTTGCTAGAAACAGCGTCTGATGAGGTGTCAACGTTATTATCATTTGCACTTAAAGCCGACTGTGTATCAATAAAATCAAACATAATCTTAGCGGCTTGCGTGGGTGTCACAACAGGGCGCGGCATATGACGACTGCGGCTGCTGGCTGCAAATACCAGCTGACAGTCGGCAATGGCAGACTCTAGAGTAGGTGCGATCACAGCAGATGACAGCAGCTCACTACCACCTGCCGCATGAGAGACACTGGTCTCATCAATTGGCAATTTGGGGTCGACAACGGTCAAACGGGACAAGCCCATTGTATGCATGGCGCGTGCGGCTGAGCCGATATTGGCAGGCAAAGTCGTATTGACCATGATGACTTGTAAGCAGTCGAGGTAGTCATTCACTGTACGGGGTTGCTCAGTAGATGATAAAGAGTCGTTACTCATTATTGCCCCAATCTTTGATTGATTTCTTGTTCAGCACGTTGTAATGCGGCGGCAATCTCTTCAATAAGATCAGCTTGTTCACTAATGTGGCGCTCACGGCAGCATTCTTGTAGCTGGCTGCTAAGACGAACCAGCTGAGTCGTACCCAAATTGGCACTTGCGCCTTTTAGGGCATGAGCGGTTTCAAAGCCATTGGCGTTATCATCTTTTTGCTGAGCGATTCGCAGTGCTGCAACGCGTTTTTGACTGTCATTGAGGTACACTTGTATCAGCTCGACAAAATCTTCTTCTAGCAAGTCACGCATGTCTTCGAACTGTTCGTGATTGATAATCTCTTCATCAGTCTGACCAGTCATATTATTATTCGTCATGTCAGTCATGGCTTTTATCCAATTGTTAAAAGTTAAAGCAGTCAAATTACTATAGTAGATTTTTGGTTGGATTGTGCATTTTAGCTGTAATGAAAGTGTAAGTTATCTTCACTAACTAACGTCTTCAGTTGTTGCAAGTTATCATCGTTCGGGTAAACCCGCCAATGTTCGGATAGTCCCACATTTGCGATACCATAAACGTCATACACGCTCAAACCAAGTGGCAAGCAGTTATCATTGATAGAAGTATCCGTATTACTGAGCGTATTATTTGCATAGCTTTGGGGCATGCTATTTTGATTAAATGCGTCATGGTTCATATCGTTCTCTAGAGCCAGTAAGTCATTGCCATTTTCATCATACAAACTGCCGCCCATGGCAGGGTCGTAAGTGTTACTACCACTATTGCCTAGCTCATCTTGCTCTTGATTATAAGCCAAGCGTGGCTCAGGTATGATATCAGCCTGTGCAGATTTGAGTAATGGTTGCAAGCGTGTGAGTAGGTCGATATCGCTACCATGGACTTTGATACTGATTTTTTTGAGCCAACGCAGGCGCGCATCGACCATGCTCATGGCACTATCAAGACGCGCAAACAAGCGCCCATCACGCTCACGAATACTGCCTTTGATAATGACGACTTCATCGATTTTCAATTGCTCTTTGACACGGTTGAAACGCTCAGCATAGCAGCTGACTTCTAATCTCGACGTGCCATCATCTAAAGTAATCACATTACGATTACCAAAGTTAGCGATGTCTATAATGAGTCCTGCAAAATAGCAACTACCGTTATAACCAGTATCTGCCAGTTTATTAAGACGAGCGCCTGAGGTATAGCGTTTTAACTCATCTAAGTATTCATTAATTGGATGACCGGTTAAGTACAACCCTAAGGTGTTCTTTTCCGCTTTTAGGCGATGCTTGTCACCCCAGATCAGCTCTGGCGTCATCACGAGTGGCGGCGCTGCAACAACACCGTCCATTTCGCCAAACAGATCCATCATGCCTAGCTCATTGTTCTGCCGATCTTGCTCAGCCGCTTGCACCGCGCTTGGCAGTTGGCTCATCAATGCACCGCGAATCTCGTAAGCTTCGTCGGCTGGTAAGTCGGGTCGTAGCGTCGCAGCAAAGTCATCAAAACAGCCAGCACTGACCAATGCTTCGAGAGTACGCTTATTGACTTTTTTGATGTCCACACGGCGGCAAAAATCATATAAGTCTTTGAATGGTCCATCCGTTCGACGAGCATTAACGATGGACTCGACAGCCCCTTCACCTACGCCTTTAATCGCGCCCAATCCATAAATGATATTGGTTGGGGTGTCTGCGACAAAGTGCCACTCGCTGCGATTGACTGACGGATTGACCACAGTCAAATCAAAGTTTTCACGGCAATCATTGATAAAGAACACCACATTGTCGGTGTTGTTCATATCGGAGGTTAATACTGCCGCCATAAATTCAGCAGGATAGTACTGCTTGAGATAAGCCGTCTGATAGGCAAGTACCCCATAAGCCGCAGAATGCGAGCGGTTAAAACCATAACCTGCAAACTTTTCCATCAAATCAAACACGCCGCCTGACGTGACTTCATCGATGCCTTGTGAGGTTGCACCAGTGACAAAGATATCGCGCTGCTTTGCCATCTCTTCAGGTTTTTTCTTACCCATGGCGCGGCGCAGCATATCAGCACCGCCCAAACTATAACCTGCCATCACCTGTGAGATTTGCATCACCTGTTCTTGATAGACGATAACGCCGTTAGTATTTTCTAAAATCGGTTCGAGATTGGGATGGTCATAAATGACCTCTTCACGACCGTGCTTACGGTCGATATACATCTCTACCATGCCGGCATCAAGCGGGCCGGGACGATAGAGCGCACACATGGCGATCACATCTTCAATGTTGGTCGGCTGCAGTTTGGCCAAATACTTTTTCATGCCCATACTTTCTAGCTGAAAGACGGCGGTTGTTTTGGCATCTTGCAGCAACTTATAGGCTTTAACATCATCTAACGGCAAATCTTCCAATACCAATGCGGGCATGTTTTCTTTTGCACGGCGCAAGTTGATATTCTCAACCGCTGCGTTGATGACCGTTAAGTTACGTAGACCCAAAAAGTCAAACTTTACTAGTCCTACGGCTTCGACATCGTCTTTATCAAACTGGCTGACACGGTGACCCTCATCGTCACAATAAATGGCGCTAAAGTCTGTGATTTTGTGCGGCGCAATCAATACACCACCAGCATGTTTACCGACGTTTCGGCAGACGCCTTCGAGCTTGACTGCCATCTCCCAGATTTCAATGGCATCTTCATAATCCATGTTGTCAGGGTTAGAGATCAAGTCTTTGAGCTGTGGTTCTTGCTCAAGCGCTTGGCTGAGGGTGATGCCCGGTGTTTTGGGAATGAGCTTGGATATTTTATTGGCCAAGAAGTATGATTTACTTTGGACGCGTGCCACATCGCGCACCACCGCTTTTGCAGCCATGGTACCAAAGGTAATAATCTGTGAAACGGCATCACGACCATAGGTCTGCGCGACATAATCAATCACGCGATCACGACCCTCAATACAAAAGTCAATATCGAAATCAGGCATCGATACCCGCTCAGGGTTCAAGAAGCGCTCGAATAGTAGATCGTAATGAATGGGGTCAAGGTCGGTAATGTTTAATGCGTATGCGACCAAGGATCCTGCACCAGAACCACGTCCAGGGCCTACTGGCACGCCATTGGCTTTTGCCCAGCGGATAAAGTCCATCACAATTAGGAAGTAACCCGGGAAGCCCATGGATAGAATAATATCCAACTCATAGGCGAGGCGCTCGTCATATCTTTGACGGAAATCGCTCCAATTGTCCGTACGGGCCTCAACAGGAAAAAGCTTATCTAAGCGCTCTTCAAGACCGCGCTGCGACTCGGCCCGAAAAAACGATTCAATCGTCTCACCTTCAGGCACAGGAAAGTCAGGCAGTACATTAATGCCTAGCGTTAAAGTGACATTGCAGCGGGTTGCCAAGCGTAAGGTGTTGTCAACCACTTGCGGAATATCAGCAAAAAGCTGCGCCATTTGCTCTTGGGTTTTGAGGTATTGCTCATCTGAGTAGGTTTGCGGACGACTGGGATCAGCTAAGACATAAGAGCCTGCGATACACACGCGGGCTTCATGCGCATCAAAATCCTCTTGCGCCAAAAAACGCACATCATTGTGCGCAATGATGGGAATACTGTGTTTGGCACCTGAGTGAATGGCTGCTCTAATAAAAGCGTCCTCGCCTGAGCGATTGGTACGCTTGATGGCAAAGTATAAACGATCGCCAAATTGCGCTTGCCACTCGGTGAGCAGCTCATCGGCTTTTTCTGGCATAGAGCCAACCAGTGCTTGGCCTACGTCGGACTTTTCGGTCAGTAGAACAATCACACCTGCCGCATGTTCTAGAATATGGCTACGCTTGATAACAGGGACGCCATGATTGACAGGATCAGCGCGACCTTCGGTAAACCCAAGCGACACGATACGGGTAATGTTTTGATAGCCTTCGTTGTTCATCGCGAGTAGGGTGAGGCGTGTCTCTTCATTATCCATGATGACTTCGCTGCCGATAATGGGCTTGATACCCGCGCCTAGGCAAGCACGATAAAACTTCACCGTGGCATATAAATTGGACAAATCAGTCAAAGCCAGCGCCCGCTGATTGTCAGCTGCCGCCGCTTTCACGAGCGGCTTGATGCGCACGATAGAATCGGTGATGGAATATTCGCTGTGGATACCAAGGTGTACAAATGCCATAGAAGACTCTTACTAGTACGATCAAAAGAAATAAGCTAGCGATAAAATACAGGATGATTATCAATCATTTGTAGTGTTATCGAGAGGTGGTTAAGACCTCGGTAGCCATGTTGATACGTTTTAAATGGGGTCGTTAATAATAGCATTATTTGCTACCGACAGCCACTAATTGCAAGGGTTTAATCTGAGTGGAATGAGTCACTATAAGACTTTTAGTAGGTCAGGAGGTATATTAAAAAACCCTCCATACACAAGGTATAGAAGGCTATGTTATTGATAAGTAATGACAATTTGACTTAGTATCCAACCACCGCTGCATCCACAATACGGGGATCAGAAGATCCATACAGGCCGTTTGGTGTGAGCATAATCGACTGCGTGGAGCCCATGGCTGATTTTGGACTGACCGTGTGCCCCATAGATTCAAGCTTTTTGACCGTATCGACATTGAGCGCTTTTTCAATCCGAATCTCATCAGGGAGCCACTGATCATGAATACGCGGTGCGTGAGTTGCCTCAGCGATATTCATATCATGGTCGATGACGTTAGAGATGATTTGGGTGACGGTCGTGATGATACGACTGCCCCCTGGGCTGCCCGTAACGATATACGGTTTGTTGTCTTTAAATACCAGCGTTGGACTCATCGAGGAGAGCGGACGCTTATTGGCTTCAACAGCATTGGCGTCACCACCAATCAGTCCATAGCCATTTGGTACGCCCGGCTTGGCAGAAAAATCATCCATTTCGTTATTTAACAAAATACCTGTGCCGTCAGCCACGAGACCAGTGCCATAAGAGAAGTTCAACGTATAGGTGTTGGCGATGGCATTGCCGTCTTTATCAACGATAGAGAAATGCGTGGTTTGATCGCTCTCATAAGGGAGCGGGTTGTTTGCTTTGATGGTCGCGGCTGGCGTGGCTTTATTTGGATCAATTAACGTACGCAGGTTATCCGCATAGGCTTGTGACGTTAGGCCGCTAGCAGGTACGTCGATAAAGTCAGAATCCCCTAGGTACTCAGCACGATCTGCATAAGCCAGTTGCATTGCTTCCGCCATCAAATGAATGGTCTGTGCGCTGTTTTGACCATAGTCCTCCAGTGGATAGCCTTCTAAGATATTTAATATTTCAATAATGTGAATACCACCAGAGGAGGGCGGTGGCATAGAGACAATCTCATAACCACGGTAATCACCTTTGACAGGCACGCGGGCGATGGCTTCGTAATCGGCTAAATCCTGCAAGCTCATGCTACCACCTGCTTCATTGACGGCTTTTACGATGTCACGCGCGGTTTTCCCTTTATAAAATCCGTCTGCGCCTTGTACCGCGATTCGCTTTAGCGAGCGGGCAAGCTCAGGCTGTTTTAACCGCTCACCCGGTTGATACGCGCTGCCATCAGGCTTGAAAAATACCTTTTTGGTGCTCGGCCATTTTTGCAAGCGATCACTCAAAGCAGTGAGCGATTCGGACAAGCCAGCGGTAACCTCTATACCGTCTTCTGCCAATGCGATCGCTGGTGCCATGACTTGCTCGCGGCTCATGGTGCCATGCTCTTCTAATGCTTTTAGTAGCCCTGCGACTGTCCCTGGCACCCCAACGGCTAAGCCATGATAGCGAGATAAGTCGCTGACTGCGTTGCCCTCATCGTCGAGATACATATCGCGAGAGGCGCTACTAGGTGCTTTTTCACGATAATCAAGCGCAACCGTTTTGCCTTGCTTGGCGTCATAAATCATCATAAAGCCGCCACCACCGATATTACCAGCACGTGGCAAGGTCACAGCAAGGGCAAAGCCAACCGCAACCCCAGCATCTACCGCATTACCACCGTCTTTCAAAATCTGCAAACCGATGTCAGAGGCCAGCGCTTCTTGGGTGGCGACCATGCCATTTTTTGCCCATACTGGATGATGAATTGCATCTTCAGAGTAGATAGCCTGATCGCTATTGGCATTGCTTGAGGTGGTTGTGAGAGTAGTGGTTTTTGCCCGTGTGATGCGTTTGGTTTCAGATACGAAAGTTGGATTGTCCGTCATAATGGCTAGATTTAGCGCATTGGTATCAATCGAGGTGTTATTGACCGTGGGGCTGTTGGCTGAAACGGTTGGATCTATTGCATGGGCTGAGACAGACAGTAGTAGCGCACTCGTAATCAGGGCTGCGCTAGATTTTAATTGGTTACTAGTCTTGGGTTTTTTTTGCTGAGTAATTCGATGCTGGTGGGATAATGATGGTGACATCGCAAAGTCCTTTTTGGGCGAGTAGGAAAAACAGGGTATCAAATAAATACACTTAAATAGTAACGAAAATATCAAATAGTAGAAAGTTGTTTATCATATTTTGTCATTTGAGTTTTTATATGATGTGCAGTATGAGTGGTCTTCTATCGATATATACATAATTAGTGTCATGTAAATTGTGCAGAGAAGCTCACTAACCAGTGAAGATTTTCTTTAAAAATAAGACTTAATATTACTAAATTGTAACGTCTTGTGATATAAAGTACAGTACTAATGTACATCCGTTAACGACTGGCTATAAAGAGATTTTTATGTCATCAAACCATGTTAATAACCGTAATCGACAGTGCCACTCTGAGATGGCGAGTAATTATTTGCCTATCATCAACAATAAAAATAATAATGGTCATGTATCTCAAACAAGCAAATTAACCTCTATCGCTTTGCTAGTTGGTAGTGCGTCGCTTGTGCTTACAGGTTGTCAATCAAATCCGACTGCCTCAGCGGATGTGGCAGCCTCCAGTACCCTTATGGATTTTAGCACTGCAAATCCTGCTCAGAGCCAACGTCAAGGTCGCGCTTTTACGGCTAGTCAAGAGGCCCAAGCTGAGCGTTACGCGCAACTGTTTAATCAAGAAAAATATCCCAACACTGAACATCAAGCCAAGGCGCATTTATTGACAGCGATTCGCCAGCATTTGGCAACAGAGCATGTGGCCGTCGCGCAAGCCAATTACCAAGCAGTACCATTTATCGATGCCGATAGTATTGATGCAGGCTCAAGCAGCTTACTTAGAACGATTATAGAGACCTATGCCTATCAGCCTGAGGGTATGTATGATAGTAGCGATGATGAGGCGCAAGCTGAGGCTAGAGCAGAATTAGCAGCGGTAGGTGTAGGGTCGAATAAATGCAATGAAAACGAAGATGATGACGCTTATGAAGTCTGTGTGGTAGAGGGTATTAACTACGATTATGATGACGCAAAAGATTCGATAGAGTCCGATTATCCTAGCGACTATGCTGACGAAGAACAAAAAGCTGAGCAAGAGAAAAAAGCGATTGCGGCCATACTGGCTGAAGCAGGTGAAAATGAGCCAGCAAGTGCTGATGAAGAGCACGACTACGATGCAGAAGACCGTGATAGCGACGATTATGCCAGTGATGAATATGATGAGTACGGCGGTGAGACTGGAGGCATGCTCTCCGGCATGTCGGGGTTGAACCCGAAGACAATGGCTGCAAAATATGAAGCCATGCAAATGGCAAAACAGCAAGCTAAGACAGAGCCGACCAATAGCGAGGAGCTATCAATGTCTTCTACTGGCTTGATTGGTAACATACTGACGATGTTCAGCCGCACTCCTGAGCAAATCGCTGCTACCAACGCCTATCAATATCAGCATTTGACGTTCAATAGCGTCAGTCAGTACAACCCAAAACAGCGACAATTACACAGCGTCTATAGTTACGACTATGCCACGCCAACGATCAGCTCATCCATACAGATACCAGTGGCATTTGATTTTAACAACAGCAGTGTCACGCTCGACCCATCGGCAATCATGCCAATCGTTGCGCTCGCCAATCCCGAGAACACCCCATTACCCTCGCAGATGGCCTCACATACGGTCAGCTTTGGTTTGCCTGAAAGTATCACGGCGCAGTTGCCGCCCGCGGTACTCTATGATGCAGTGCTAAATGCCATACAGAGCAGCATGGCAGAGTTGGCACCTGAGCACTTTAGCACCGTAGATATCAAAGGAGATGCGTTTGCCAAAAAAGTTGGCGCGACTCGAGCAGTAAAAGTCTATTTTGGCAGTCAGCAAGGCGGCGAGATGATAGGCAAAACTCTGAAATATGTGACCAAATCGCTGCAAGAGTATGTAGATGCCAACCCAGAAAAATATCCTGATGGCGCTATACTAAAGGCGGCGCTTGCCAAAGCACAGCTATACAACAAAGGCTATCAAAGTGCGGATGTGGGTTCGTTATTGCAGTTTATCGAAGCCATTGGCCCTATCTCTTTTAATCAGATTAATTACTATTATTTAGATAACTCAGATCGCCTGCTTGCCAAGCAGCAGCGCGTCAATATCGGTGGTGATTTACTTGGCTCTACGACGACCATGCTCAATCAAGTCCGCTATGATAAAGCCAGCTTTAAAAGACATGCCCTAACGCCACTATTGGCAGAGTCATTTGGCTCAAATGCGGTAGCGCCTATCGATGGCAATGCATGGATAGCAGCACAGCGCCAGAAAAAAGACAGACTACAAACGGCACGCTATGCGCGTTACGATTATGAGGATGGCAGCTTAGAGACTGATTATAGTAGTGACGAATATGACAATCGTTATGATGCAGAATCAATCGATGAGAGCCGTATTGGCGATGCTAAAGATGATAATGAAAAATAGAGACGACGTCGCATTATCTGATCGCATTTACGCATATGTCTATTAAGGATAAAAAATGAAAACAGCACATCAAACGCTTACACTACGTCTGTCATCTATGATAAAAAATTACTTATTATTGACCAGTACATTGCTGTCAGGAGCATTACTCTTAACGGGTTGTCAATCTGCCAATTTGAACCAGTCAAATACGCTGGCGGCGAACCCGTCACCCAGCACCGCCAAAAAAACATTGGCCAGCGCATTACAAAAACAGCGCCGCCAATCGTTCAGCTACCATAGTAATATCGAGATCAGTAACTATAATCAGCGTACGGCGACATCTGGCACACAAATAGTGGCATCAGATTATGTGGATGCACATTGCGAAGAGACACATGACCAAGCCTATGCGGCATTGATCATGCAGGCAGAAAAACAAAACAAAGATATCCTAGCTGCGGATTACGATGACAAGCGTGATGCCCTCAAGCAATCTTATCTTGAGTGCGTGGATGCTTATTATGCGTGGGAGGAGCACCAGTACGATAGCGATGTGACAGTGCCAGCAGACTATCAAGCGCTGTTTGACGGTTATGAAGACAAACCAAAGCCGCTAGATATAAAAAAAGCACAATTGCTAGATGAGTACTTGCTAAAACCGTTATCTATCAATGCTCAAGGCATCTATCAGCCCATGGCGGGCAAGGCGACGATGCTCGCCAGCGCTCAGTATCAAGCGCGCAATCATCATAGCAGTATCAATCAGCCTGTCTACATCGACATGAAAAATGGTGATATATATTTATGGGCAGATAATGTTGCGATGTTCAATTCTGAGCTATTAGACGATAAGCTAGGTACAAAATGGCAAAACAAATGGCTAAAAATAGCGATTGATGATGGAACGCTCCCTAAAGGATTCGGTAGTGAGGTGATAAAAAGCCACTTTGCTGCATCGGATCTGACTTATGAGGCGGCGCCTGTTAGCCAGTTCAACTATGTCGCGCCTAGTACGCTTGCATCGCTGTCTCCCAAGTTGCCTGCGCATCAGCTATCAGCAATGCTCTCAACTGACCAAGTGATTCGCCGAGTGCAAAGTTTTGATAGCTATCAAGACGATTATCAAAATTATCTGCAAATCTTCTACAAGCGCATTAGCCAAAAATATCCAGAGCTGGTAAAAGAATCTGAGCCTATGACAGCCTTTGAGAAGATTCAAAGCTCAAAGGAGTTCACTAGTAAAGCGATGGTACAAACAATACTAGCTATGATAAATGCTCAAATAAATGATGAAGATAAGACGGAATCTAAAGTCGCTGCAAACGCCACAGTAGAAGAGCTATATGGATTTGACAAACGTGGTCAGCTCAAATGGCAGCATCTGCACCGCCAATTAGATAACACTGGCAAAACTGCGCCAGATAAAAGTATGACAATAGATGTCTTGCAGCAGTATTCTGCTATTAATGGCAAAGATAAGGCATTTCCGAATCTGCCAAATAATGTGCAATCACCGAACGCCAGCAATAGCATTGATATGCGAGAATACGGTCCTGAGCTGTTGCAGTATTATCGCGATGGTAATGGAACAGCAGTGGGTAAAATGATCTTTACTATATTGCCAATGGCGAAAGCTCGCTTTGATACGATTGAGTAATTGCTGGATCACGCTACTGAGTTTTGAGTAGAACGATTTTATATTAAAAAAGCGCACCGTTTATACGATGCGCTTTTTTTAATATGGCCATCACTTATGTTGTGACAGATTTTTTACATGCCTTGATGATGTGGCTTGTCATGGCCTTTACGATCTTTTAAGTGCTTACGACCTTCTTCTTGTCTTTCTGATTTGAGCTGTTCCATTTTTGCACGCTGCTCAGCGGTCAACACCTGAGAGATGGCATGCTGCGTTTGGACGCGCTCAATAAAGCGTTGTTTTGCTTTTGCCGCTTGCTGATCGGCCAAACGGTTTACCGCCGCGTTGTTCAACGTACTTGCATTGGTCAGTGCTTGTATTTGTTGTTCCATTTGTGCGCGTTCTGCCTGATGTTTTTCACGGTCAGCTACGCGGTCGCCATGTTTTTCTTGCATGATGGCTTTGATTTGCGCTTGCTGCGTCGCTGTCAGATTCAGTTTTGACATTGGGCCTCTCATGGCGCCGTCTTTATGGTTCTTTTGCATTTGATTCATTGGCGCGGTGTCAGAGGCTGCATTGACACTAGAACATGCTGTCACAGTAAATACGCTAGAAGCTGCTAATACTGAGCCCAATAATAATTTTTTCATGATGACATCCTTTAATTACAGTGAGTTTGGTTAAGTAAATACCAAAGACTTATCTTGCAAGCATCGCGCTTTAAGCGCTATTAATCGTTGTGATTAGTCGTCTTAAAAGTGCAGGTCTTGCGGTTGATAGAAGCTATCTTACGGCAGTTAAAGGTTACGAACATTTATGAAGTATTAAGAAAGGTAACGTTTATAGCGAATTGACACGCGCTTGCCTGATAATATGGGCAAGTAAATGAATAAAAGCCAATTAAAATCATGAAAAGGAGGTGAGTGTGCCAAATATATTGATAGGCGATGATGATGAAGAATTGACTCAGTTACTACAAGAGTATTTGCACAACCATGGTATTCATTGCGACTGTGTCCATGATGGGGCGGCAGTTATACAGCGATTAAAAGCGGTGGCGAACGATGATTCCGCTTATGATTTGCTCGTCCTCGATATCATGATGCCAAAAATAGATGGGCTAAGTGTGCTGCGGCAACTGCCAAATATCAGTGATATCCCTGTGATTATGCTCACGGCAAAGGGTGAGGAGATTGATCGTATTATTGGTTTGGAGCTGGGCGCTGACGATTATATCACCAAGCCCTGTAACCCCCGCGAGCTACTAGCGCGTATCAATGCTGTGATCAAGCGTACCAACACGACCACGTCTGAGCATACGCCGCTACCAGAGAGTCGCTTGCATCTTGATCAAAACCAGCGTGTTTGTGAAATAGATGGTGTGGCGCTACAAGTGACGGGAACAGAGTTTGACTTACTCGTGGCGCTGCTCAAGCAAAAAGGGGAGGTAGTTAGCAAAGCATGGCTGTCAGAGAATGTCTTGCAGCGTGAGTTGCAGCCTTTTGATCGTAGCCTCGATGTGCATGTGTCTCGCCTGCGCAAAAAACTTCAGCCTTTTCATGACGAACCAATAAAAGCGGTGCGCGGTAAAGGCTATCAACTGGTGCTCTAATGATAAAAACTTCCAGTAAGTCCGTCAAATCACCGAAATTCAAAGTGCGAATCACGCTGTTTTGGCGTTTATTCCTGAGTCTATTACTGACGATACTAGTTACCTCACTGTTATCCATTATGGTGGAGCGCTGGCTGGCTGAAAAAGAGCTAACGGCTCGTATGGACGTACAAATTGAGAGTCTATTAATTCAACGTCAAGAGATGGTCGATGCGCTGCGAGTGGGTGATTTGATAGCTGTCAGGCAGATGTATCGTCAAGATCGACGCCTCATGAGTCAAATCAGAGTCTACGATGAGCAAGGCGCTATTATATTTCCGCGTTATCGAGATAGAGACGAGCGCACGCAAGGACGTGGGCAAAGCGGCCAGCAGTCGATGGAACGTGCCATGCAGCAACCACTGCCGCCACCGCCTAGAGCTTACGATAATAAACCAAGCAATCTGAATGATGAAATGCCCATAAAACAGCCTTCTGTTTTGCACGAGATCCTAAAACCAATAATGTCGAGCAGTGCTGCGATAGCGGATATTGATGCGCGTCCTGAGCTGGCAGATATCTCGGTTGAACTGCCTGATGGACAATCAGTCATCATACAGTTGCGCCCGCATCTACGTTTTGCAGATGTGGTGGAGCTACAGCATGGCAATTTTCCCATACGTTTATTATTGATTATTGCTTTTAGTGTGTTGGTTTGTGTCTGGCTTAGCCGTACGTTGACTCAGCGTATTGGACGTGTACAGAGTACCGTGCACCGTATGATTGATGGGGACTATCAAGCCAATCCAGCGCTATCAAAAATGGGTGATGATGAGCTGGGATTGCTGGCCAAAGATGTGGCTCATTTGTCAACGAGACTGGCTGATAGTGAGCTGGCGCGTAAGCAGATGCTCAGTGATATCTCGCATGAGCTGCGCTCACCGCTCGCGCGTCTCGATGTTGCAACTGAGCTGACTCGTGATTTTGCACCCAACGCCCATCGTTATTTAGACCGTATTGACAAAGAGTCTGCGCGGATGAATGAGTTAATTGAGCAAATTATCCATATTCA
Source organism: Psychrobacter sp. C 20.9 (assembly GCF_001921765.1). Taxonomy (NCBI): domain Bacteria; kingdom Pseudomonadati; phylum Pseudomonadota; class Gammaproteobacteria; order Moraxellales; family Moraxellaceae; genus Psychrobacter; species Psychrobacter sp. C 20.9. Next base: position 194,942 of record NZ_MRYC01000003.1, read on the forward strand.
ATCCCTACAAATGCAGCAATACACGATTGATAATTTGGAGAGCGAAGCAGTCGATTTGTCCGAGATTATCAGTGACATCGGACAGGATGTGTGTTTCGAGTTTCAGCATAAAGAGGTGAGATGGCAGTGGCAACCACCTGAATATTCATTTGCCAATGACTTAAAAAGCGCTTGGACAGTACAAGGCAATCAAGAGCAGCTGCATAGTGCGCTTGAGAATGTCATTCGCAACGCTTTTATGCATACGGCAGCGGGCTCAACAGTCATCGCTGAGATGAAAGCGGTGCAGATAGATAATAAGATGCCTGCGATTCAAATCAGTATCACGGACGAGGGTGGCGGTGTCGCGGATGAAGATCTAGAACGTATTTTTCAACCATTTGTCCGTCTCGACACGGCTCGTCATCGTGATACTGGCGGTTACGGGTTGGGGCTGGCTATTGTTCATGCTGTCGTGATGGCGCATAAGGGATCTATCAACGCTTATAATCGACGAGATGGTGTACTAGGATTGGTGGTGCAGATAGTATTACCGATTAAATAGTAAAATTTATCATGAGGAAAAAGCTCAACGTATTAGTAGATGCTTTTCATGGATTGATGTTTCATATTCTATACAAAAGAAAATGTCTCATTTCTCAAAAACTGAAACCAGTAACACTTCAAAAGGCTGCATGATCCCTAATTCATAACTCGTTTTATTTGGTCATATCGACTCTCTTGCAAGATAGATTTTATCTCTGATTTTTTAAATATGACAAATCTGTAAGGGAGTATACATCATGAACCGCATCTATAAAGTCATCTGGAATGAAGCCTTAAATTGTTTTACCGCAGTTGGTGAATACGCAAAAGGGCGTGGCAAAGCTTCCAAATCTAGTGTTAGCGCTAACGCTACTATCAATACTACATCAAATGTATCTGCTATCAAGACATTACGCTTAAGTGCCATAGCACTTGGGCTAATGAAGGCAATAACAAAATAATCAATGTCGCTAAAGGGGCAATCAAATCTACAAGTAAAGATGCAGTGAATGGCTTACAGTTAGATAACTTAGCTAAGACCGTCGCCGCTAACAAAACCAAGTACTATAGTGTTAATTCAACCGCTATTGGCAATGCTAATAACGATGGTGCAACCGGACCCAATGCTATGGCGATGGGCAGTAATGCTAGTGCTAATGGCGGGCAAGCCATTGCCATTGGTAGCGGTCAAAGTGGTCAGAACACCTCGCTATAAGATTAATACCGAATCAGGCGGCGCCGCCTCCATCGCTATTGGGGCAAAAGCGCTGTCTGAAGGCGCATTATCTACCGCAATTGGTGTGCAGTCATCGTCATCTGGTGTTGCGTCTTCTGCCTTTGGCATCGGTGCTTCAGCAAGCGAAAAATGCCATGGCTGCTATTAATGCTTTTGTAGTATGTTTCATACGAATCCTTGTAAAGAAACTTTGAGTGATAGGGCGGTCAAGAGTCGATATCATTTACAATCAACAGTTAACATAATAATACCCTTATTAAGTCCTGTTTTAATATATTGATATTTATGCATGTTTTGGCGCATCAGGCTGCACCATAGGATCGGCATCTACAAAAGCTTTTAGGCTGCGGCAGTGCGCATCAATAGCGACAATATTTGGGTAAGGTGTGAGGTCTACCTTAAAGCGTCGCGCAGAGGAGACTTGTGGGATCAGATAACAATCTGCAAAACTTGGCGTATCACCATAGCAGAACTGTCCACGGTTTTTATCTGCGGCTAATCGTGTCTCTAACGCTGCAAACCCTTCAGTAATCCAACGATTGCACCATGCAATGACTGCCTCTTTATCTACTGACAACTCATGACGTAAGTACTGTAAAATGCGGCGGTTATTGATCGGATGGATATCGCAGCCAATCATCGCACTTAGCGCACGCACGTGCATGCGACCAGCGGCATCTTGGGGCAATAAAGCGTGCTCAGGGTAGGCTTCTTCTAACCACTCCAAGATAGCGGGACTTTGGTATAATAATAAATCGTCCGCTTTTAAGACTGGCACCAGTCCTTGCGGATTAATCGCTTTAAATGCGTCCTCTAACTGCTCATCTTGTGCTAGATTGATGGTAATATCCTCGTAATCCAAGCCCTTGAGATTCAAAGCGATACGAGTACGGTGAGAAGTACCACTGCGAAAATAGCCGTAAAGTGTCATCATTATTTATGCCCTTATTGTGATAGGTTATTTGTATCAAGCTTATGTGAGATAAAGTTAGTATTATTGAGTCGTGTCACTATTAATTTGGCCTGTATGTCACCGCCAGTTCATTGAGCAACTCAGTATCAAGAAAAAATAATTAAGTACACTATAATCGAGCCAATCATGCCAGTAGCCAAAAACGCTTTAGATCAATCCGCTAATACCAAAAACCAAGGGGGTATTCAGTCGCTCGAGATTGGGCTGTCGGTATTAGACGTGCTTATCGATCGCCATGAGCCTATGATGCTAAAGGATATCGCTGAGGCCATGCAGATGCATCCCGCAAAATCCCATCGTTATTTGGTGAGTCTTATTCGCAAAAACTATGTTCGTAAGCTTGATGATGGTCGCTATGGGCTTGGCGATAGAGTAAATGCATTGGCAGCATTAGGACATACTGAGCTCAGTCAAAACAATCTCTTGGCGCGTCTCACGCAGGTGGCCAATGAGATTAAAGATACCCTAAATTGCGGTGTGCAAATTGCTAAGTGGTTTAGCGAAGGCCCAATTATTATTCAGTCTGTTGAACCAGACAGTCCGATTAGCATCATCACTCGCATCGGCTCACGTATGCCTTTGACGACATCAGCCACAGGACAATTGTTTGCCAGCTATCAACCTGACGCGGTCATTCAGCCATTGGTCACCGCTGAATGGCAGTCGAGTAATGCCGCAGCAGATATGACAGAGAAGTGGCAGAATTTTGCTCAGCTGCAAGCCAAGATACGTACTCAAGGCTATGCGACAGTGACAGGCGATATGCTCATGGGTATTAATGCCATTACGATACCTGTGATATTGCCGCATTTTGCCAATAGTGCTGCTAATCTATCCGCGAGTAGTGACAAAACCGCTAGCGAGGCTCTGCCGCTAGAATATGCCATTACTATCATTGGCACCACAGAGCAACTACCAATGAGTGAGCAACAGAACGTGGTTGAGCAAATACTAGCAATCGCACAGCGCTATCAAATAGCATAGTCAAAATGTTAACTACAAGCTATTGGCTATAGTAGAACCTTAATAAAATTAATACAGCATATGCATCAATGTAAAAAAGGTAGCAAGTAGAAAGACGACGCAGTTACTCTCCGACAGGCGCAATGTCACGGGCTTCAGCGAACTCATCACTGTGTAAAAACTGTGTGTGGGCTGGGGCGCGTTTGGTACGAGACCATTCATCTAGCATGTCGTGCTTGATGGCGTCTGTAATCATCGAGACTTTGTCCTCTGAGGTCGGGTCGTCATAGGTCAACTCGAGACGATGCCCATTAGGATCAAAGAAATATATCGAGTGAAAGATACCGTGATTGGTCACGCCAATGACATCAATACCTGCACTTTCTAGTTGTTCTTTAGCCGCCATTAGCTCATCACGATCTTTGACTTTGAGCGCCAAGTGTTGCACCCAGTTTGGAGTATTGGGGTCAAAGCCCATTTCAGGCTGGTTGGGCACTTCAAAAAACGCCAATACATTACCATTACCAGCGTCCAAAAAGACGTGCATATAGGGGTCAAAGGCTTTGGTCGAAGGTACGTGATCTTCTGCAAATGCCAAGATAAAATCCATATTGAGGTTTTTCTTGTACCATTCGACCGTTTCTTTGGCATCCTTGCAGCGATAAGCCACATGATGGATTTTTTCAATTTGAAAGCTCATATTCAACTCCTTTTGATAGGGCGTAGCGTGAATGTAAGAGGAACGATGCCCGTACTAATAGACCAAATGTCATGATGGTTCTAACGGCTCAAATCTACTGTCACTACGCCTTTTTTCTATGCCATTATTATTCGTTAAAATCGAAGCTAAGCGCGGGCAGTACTTTGCCTCGTACTTCACCAAACCCAACACGCACGCCATCTTTTTCGCTATAGCCTTTCATAATGACGGTATCGCCATCTTCGATGAAGGTGCGCGACTCACCGCCCTCAAGTGCTACGGGTTTGGTGGCATTCCAAGCAATCTCTAGCATCGAGCCATAAGAATCAGGCGTTGGCCCTGAGATTGTGCCCGAACCCATCATGTCGCCGACTTCTACTTGACAGCCAGTGATAGTGTGATGCGTCAGCTGCTGCGCCATAGACCAGTACATATACTTAAAATTGGTCTCACAAACGACAGTGGCCGTCTCTGCATTGTCAGGCAGTAGCTCGACCGACAGATTGATATCAAAGCTGCTCTCTTTGTTTTTTTCATTGAGATAAGCCAGCGGCTTGGGCTCTTGGGTTGGGCAAGCGGTGCTAAATGGTGCCAATGCATCCATCGTGACTATCCACGGAGAAACTTGCGAGGCGAACGTCTTGGCATTAAATGGGCCTAAAGGGACATATTCCCACTTTTGGATATCTCGAGCCGACCAGTCGTTGAGCAGTACCATACCAAAGATATGATCAGCGGCATCGTCTACGGCGATTGGTTGACCGATATGGTTGCCTTTACCAACGACAAAAGCGGTCTCGAGCTCAAAATCCAAACGCTTACAGGCGGAGAAAACAGGACGCTCATCAGGGTTAGGCTTTAGCTGACCTGAAGGGCGGACGATATCAGACCCGCTAATGATGACGGTGCTGGCGCGTCCGTTATAACCAACTGGCATTTCCGTCCAGTTGGGTAGCAGGGCATTGTTTGGATCGCGGAACATCGTACCGACGTTGGTCGCGTGTTCTTTCGATGAATAAAAATCGGTAAAGCCAGGTACTTGAACAGGTAGATGCATGGTAACGTCTGCTTGCTTGAACAGCGCCTTTTTTTGCAGATCGGCATTGTCACGTAAGTCGCTGTTGTCACTAGATAGTAGTGACTGAATGGTCGTGCGTGCTTTTGTCCAATTGTCTCGACCAGAATCAATAAAAGCGTTTAGCGTCGACTGATCAAAATAAGGCCCACCATTTAGGCTCAGTAATCCTTCTGACTCTAGCACAGACAAGTCTAGTACCTGATCGCCAATGGCAACGCCTGCACGGCGCGCACTATCTTTAGTGTCGCTAAAAATACCATACGGCAGATTGTGGATGGAGAAGTCAGAGTCCGCTTTGATGTCGATAAAAGAGGTGAGAGTACTGTCAATCGTTGACATGATTTGCTCCTTGCTAAAAGTATTATTTAATTACGTTATATTTAATGATTTACGTATAATGTAATTTATTGATATGTTGATTGCAAGTTTTTTTGTGCCATGTCTTTTGCTTAGTGATTGATAAGACGAATCCTAAGCACAAAAAAAGGCCAAGCAATCGCTCAACCTTTTTTATTTTTTAGTCTATATGTCTGATTAATTTAGTCTTTTAAAACGTCTGCCATTGCATTGGCGACATAGTCGATGTTGCTGGTATTTAGACCTGCGACACACATACGAGAGTTGGATACCATGTAAATACCAAACTCACTTTGTAGGCGCTCGACCTGCTCAGGCGTCAATCCAGTAAAGCTAAACATACCGTTTTGACGCGTGATGTAGTCAAAGTTACGGTTGGGGATTTTTGCTTCTAGTACCGATTTTAGCTTTAGGCGCATGGCTTTGATGCGGTCACGCATCGCATAAACCTCGCCAATCCACTGCTCATGTAGGGTGTCATCGTTCATGACGATATCAACCACATGACCACCGTGTGATGGCGGGCTTGAATAGATACGGCGTACCATTGCATTTAGCTGACCGAAGACGCGCTCAGCTTCGTCTGCGGTAGGGCATACGACCGACAGACCGCCAACGCGCTCGCCATATAGCGATAAATTTTTAGAGAATGAGTTGCTGACAAATAGAGGCAAGCCCATCTCAACGGCTTTACGAATGGCGTAAGCATCGCTGTCCATGTCCTCGCCAAATCCTTGATAAGCGATATCCATGAATGGAATCAATTCATGCGCTTTAATGACGTTGAGCACGGTATCCCATTGTGCTTGGGTCAAATCCATACCTGTTGGATTGTGGCAGCAAGGATGTAGCAAGATCACATCGTGTTTGTTCAATGTTTCAAAAAACACAATCATCTCATCAAATTTGATGCTGCTATTGGCTTTGTCGTAGTATGGGTATTTACCAACGGTAACATCAGCACCTTCAAAGATGGCAATATGGTTGCCCCATGTTGGATCGCTTACATAGCACTTAGACTGCGGGAACCATTCATGGATAAACTCAGCACCGACTTTCAGCGCGCCAGAACCACCGATAGTGGCGATGGTTGCAACCAGACCGTCTTGTAAGATTTGTGCGTCTTTGCCAAACAATAATTCCTGACAGCCTTTGCGGTGGCCTGGCAAGCCTGCCATTGGTAGATAGGGACGCGGCGCGATAGAATCGGCAATACGAGCTTCGGCTGTTTTTACACAGTCGAGTACGGGCAGTACGCCATCTTCATCATAATAAATACCAATGCCTAAATTAACTTTATTGGGATTATTGTCCGCTGAGTATTTTTCCATCAGCCCTAAGATTGGATCGCCAGCGTAATAATCGATACGTTCAAACATGCCATTTCCTTATAAGAATATAAACCAAGCAGCCGAAAATCATAGAGCAAATTGCTGATGAACTCAACACGCGAGTGCGTTATCTTGCGCAATTAATAAAATAAATCACCAAATATCTTGTCTCTTTATCTGGCAGATGAGTTTGTGGCGTGATGCGTCACTTAATTGACAGTGTTTCAGGCTGATGTAAGTCGTGATAATGGGTGGCAAAGTACGTTTGCAAAAACTGCTTAAAGGCGATGGTTGCAGGAGACAGCGCCCGTGAGGCACGCTGATAGATAAAAAACTGGCGCATTTTTATAGGCTGCGTCAATGGGCGCATTTGCAAGCCGTTGGCGCTGACCCAATCGATGACCTCGGGCATATAGGGAAGGCATAAGGTAATGCCGAACCCTTGGCGGGTCATCTCAAGCGCGGTGGACATAAAGTTGACTTTGTAGCGCGCTTGCTGAATCTGAGCGGCGATAGAGTCATCCAGCTCGACTGTCACCTGCTCAAGAAACGGGCCTTGTAGAGTGATAAGTGGAATATCAAGCAACTCCTGCCAAGTGATTTCGTCTTTTTGCGCCAGTGCATGATCGTCTGGCATGACCACGCAAAACGGCAGCTTGTATAACAGATCAGCACCGATATCATCTTCAGTTTCTATAAAACCAAGTTCAGTACCAACCCCCAAATCGACCTCGATGTCTTGAACATGCTTGAGCAAATTTTCTGCTGAGCAATCCAATAGCGACACCCCGATATTTGGATATTCCTTAGCAAATTGCGCGATGACGGCGGGCAGGGAGGATGCCGCAAACTGCGACACTGCTAAGCGCACCTGACCTTGCGCCAAGCTGGTCAAGCTACTTGCTTCATTTTCGAACAGCTGCATCTCATTCAAGATACGCCGCGCTTGTGGCAGCAGATGGCGTCCGACAGCGGATAGCGACAGCTGGCGGGTAGTACGGTCAAACAACACGATGCCAAGGCCATTCTCCAGCTCTTTGATCAGTCCGCTAACAGCAGATTGGGTGAGATACATCTGTTCGCTGGCACGAGTAAAACTGCCGTTGTCAGCGACTTTGATAAAAGCGGTCAGTTGGCGAATGCTAATATTCATAAGTAAACCTGATAAATAAATCATAAAAAACAATTAGTCTTATAAATAAAGCTAATCTAATATAAATACAACGTCAACAATAAAGATTGATTATCAATCGTTTTATGAACTTTTATTATTAATCGACTTTTACTACTCATCGATTTTCTATTACCAATTGAAATTAAGGATAATTACAATGGCAGATTTATTTGACAACCCAATGGGATTAAACGGGTTTGACTTCGTCGAGTTTGCTTCTCCGCAGCCTGATGCAGTCGACGCTTTGTTTAAGCAGCTTGGTTTTGCCCATGTCGCCAATCATCGCTCGAAAGACGTTGCTCTATATCGCCAAGGTGATATCAACCTTATCCTAAACCGCGAGCCAAAAAGCCCAGCCAGTTACTTCGTTGAAGAGCATGGTGCTGGTGCTTGTAGCATGGGTTTTCGGGTAAAAGATGCCAAAAAAGCATATGAGCATGCGATAGAAATGGGCGGGCAGCCAGTAGAGGTGCCGACCGGCGTGATGGAGCTAAGATTGCCTGCGATCAAGGGCATCGGCGGATCACTGATTTATTTGATTGACCGTTACAAAGATGGCGAGTCTATCTACGATGTCGACTTTGAGTTTTTTGCAGATATCGATAGAAACCCTGTCGGATATGGTTTCAAAGTCATCGATCATCTCACGCACAACGTTTATCGCGGACGCATGGCTTACTGGGCAAAATTCTATGAGCGCATCTTTAATTTCCGCGAGATTCGCTATTTTGATATCAAAGGCGAGTACACGGGGCTGACCAGCAAAGCGATGACTGCCCCTGATGGCAAAATCCGTATTCCGCTCAATGAAGAAGCCAAGCAGGGCGGTGGACAGATCGAAGAGTACTTAATGCACTTCAATGGCGAAGGGATTCAGCACATTGCGCTCGCCAGTGATGACTTGTTTGCCAGTATCGATATGCTAAAAGCCGCCGGTATTCCACTTATGACTGCACCAAATGCAGCCTACTACGAGATGCTGAATGAGCGCTTACCAAACCATGGTGAAAACGTCGCTGACTTGCAAACGCGCGGTATCTTGTTAGATGGTACGACAGAGGGCGGCGCACCGCGTCTGCTACTACAGATTTTCTCTGAAACCATCTTGGGTAGCCCAGTGTTTTTTGAATTTATCCAGCGTAAAGGTGATTATGCAGACGGTTTTGGTGAAGGTAACTTTAAAGCCCTGTTTGAATCCATAGAGCGCGACCAAGTGCGTCGTGGCACGGTCGGTCAGCAAGAGACCAATCAATCAGAAACAGAAACGCCGTAGGCCACGCTACATCTAGAAAAATTTACATAGTAAACGGACAAGGCAAAAGGAGTTTGGCTTGTCCTGCATGAGTGACTGATATTAGCCACTGACTAATCAGTATGAGTGCAAATATTCACTGCGATAAAAGGAACACAGGCATGGAACGCCTCTCACAGATAGATTCTCCTAATACAGCGATCGGTGCCAATAGTTCTGTAGCCAAGCAGCAGGGCGGTGATGCATCTGCTCATCATAATGTGACTGATAAAAAGCAGCCCTATATCTCACATCAGCCAGATAGCTATGGTCATATTCATTATCGTGATGATGAAAATGCAATGTGGCAGGCGTTGCTTACGCGTCAAGCTGAGCAAATCCCTAACCGCGCTTGTCCTGCCTATCTAGAAGGTTTGACGAAGCTAAACTTGCCAACGACGCATATCCCGCAATTGCATGATATTGACGAGGTATTGCAAGCGACCACCGGTTGGCAAACCGCGGCGGTGCCTGCATTAATCAGCTTTGGCAAATTCTTCAAACTATTAGCCGATAAATCCTTTCCTGTCGCGACGTTTATTCGCCGATTTGAGGATATGGACTATATCGAAGAGCCTGATATTTTTCACGAAATCGTTGGACACTGCCCGCTATTGACTCATCCAGCCTTTGCAGCTTTTAACGAGACGTATGGCAAGCTGGGTCTGAGTGCAACCAAAGAGGAAAGATGGTTTTTGGCACGGCTCTATTGGTTTACCATTGAGTTTGGATTGGTAGGTAGTCAGCCTAAAGACCGTAGAATCTACGGCGGCGGTATATTAAGCTCGCCTTCTGAAACGATCTACGCACTGAATGATCAATCACAACGTCAGCACCAACATAAATCTAACCAGCAGCCCACACCCCAACCTGAACACCGTGCATTTGATTTGCTTGATGTATTGCGTACGCCTTATCGCATCGATCAAATACAGCCGATTTACTATGTGATTGACGAATTAGATACGCTATTTGATATCGTTGATAGCGACATCATGGGGACGGTCAAGCAGGCGATGTCACTTGGGTTGTTTGAGCCGACCTATCCAGAAAAACCCGTTAAAATTTAAATGTAAACGTAAATGCAATTACTTCAGTACGGAGTATTGAAATAGCGACACAGCTATTTCAACATGGATGTACGAGTATTAAAAAAACAGCTATTAAAAACAAACAACTTAAAAGGATTTTATTATGACAGCACTATCACAAAACAGCTGCGAAGCCTGCCGTATTGGCGCACCGAAAGTCGACGATGCCGAGGCGCGTGAGCTATTACCACAAATTCCTGATTGGTCATTGATTGAGGTAGATGGCATCCAGCAATTACAGCGTCAGTATAAATTCAAAAACTTCGTTGCAGCGATGGATTTTGCCAATCAACTGGCAGACATTGCTGAAGCAGAAGGGCATCATCCCGGTATATTGGTAGAGTGGGGCAAAGCAACGGTCACATGGTGGTCACATAGTATCAAAGGGTTGCATCGTAATGATTTCGTCATGGCGGCTAAAACCGATGCGTTACTTGATAAGTAACTCGTAACCCATTCGGTTATTCACTAGCAAACCAGTTCTCTAACCCTTCCAAATTCAAACCCAATCTAATGCCAGCCTGAGCTGGCATTTTAAGGATGTGTCATGCCACCAAAACCGCTCACCCAGATCAGCGCCCAGCTCGCCTTTATTATCTCAGCCATCGTCATCGCCATCAT
>NZ_MRYC01000030.1:0-13200 GCF_001921765.1 Psychrobacter sp. C 20.9
GTCCGATGGTACCGACGTTGACGTGTGGCTTGCTACGTTCAAACTTGGCCTTTGCCATGGGTATTTCCTCTTTTTTTGGTGAATGATCAATAAAAAGCTGTTTAATGGCTCATAATAAAACTAACTCATCATAAACCTAGCTATCAACCGCACGAACCACTGCTTCTTATCAAACAGCACTTCGAACTAATTTTTGTATCCGTTATTATACGCCGACTTATCTTCAATAGTCATATATCTCTTGCTCGAAACCTATTTTTCTATTATCTAAAGAGGTCTCAAACATGCTACTACTTATAACCGTTTAACGGCTCGATGTGCAAAGCTATTATATCAGCTAGATGACATCATCCAACAATCCGTAAAATCCGTTAACATATGAAAAAGCAATCCAATACCAATGATGTTAAAAGGCTTACGAAAAAAGAGCAAAGCAACATATACCAGCATCGCATAATACGTATGTAGCGGATGAAAATTAATGCTACATCTATTATCCTGAAAGATCGGGTCTGCTACTAAGTGATCCAAATCAACTAACATAGTCGCAAGCAATATCAGATATGCTTTTTTCCACTCTTTCTTAAAAAATACAACTGCGATAACGAGAGGGAAACCAAAATGCAAAAAGTAATGTATAAACGTTTGCATACTCGTTTACCAGTTTTAATTCTGTTGATATCGAATCATCAAAAGCAATATTTATTAATATGCTGACAGCACTAAAAGGCAACACCTCAGTGTCACCTTTAAATCGTTACCTGTCGTACTAATTTTATATGTTTCAATATTTTATATTTTCGATATCGACGCAAAGCTATATATATAAATAGCAAAACAAGCATAGAGGGTTTACATAATAAATGGAGCTCATATCGAGAATTGAACTCGAGACCTCTCCCTTACCAAGGGAGTGCTCTACCGCTGAGCTATATGAGCGTATAGTGTAAACCTTTGAGCTGCACTAAAAAAAATATCACGATACAGCGATAATAACTGATGTCGTGATGAATAATTAATAGGCTTTGCGATGGTGTATATATGGAGCGGGTGGCGGGAATCGAACCCGCGTCATTAGCTTGGAAGGCTAAGGTGTTACCATTATACCACACCCGCATTTACTCTAACCTTAATAACTCTAGTTGAGAGTTAGAAACTATATAGAGTATGCTTGGCGCTATAATAAACTTTTAAAAAAATATGGTGGTGGGAGAAGGATTCGAACCTTCGAAGCTTTCGCGACAGATTTACAGTCTGTTGGGTTTGACCGCTCCCCAATCCCACCTAAGGGTGCTTTGAACAAAAATGACTCTCATTTAAGACAAATTCATAAAAAGCTACTTTAAAAGAGATGGTGCCGACTGCCGGGATCGAACTGGCGACCTACTGATTACAAGTCAGTTGCTCTACCAACTGAGCTAAGTCGGCTTGTTCTCTCTAAAGTGGTGGCTATTCTATCAAATATTTTGAGATGCGCAAGCCCTTTTTTATCTTTTTTTTAATTATTTTAATAATAATATTCAAGCTACTGATTACGTTGTTATTTTTTTGATAGAAAAATAACAACGTAATTGCTCTTCTGATCTATTGTGATTATATGCGCTGCATAGCTGGCTATATAACTAGCGAATGCGTAGTCCATTACAGGCCATTTTTACCGCTTTGACCAATGCCAATGCTTCTTTATTGGTTTCATCCCACTCCGCTTCTGGCACAGAATCAGCAACAACACCTGCGCCTGCTTGGATATGGATTTCACCGCGGCGCATCACTGCTGTACGAATAGCAATGGCGGTATCCATATTGCCATTCCAACCTAGATAGCCCACTGAACCACCAAATACTGTCCGACGTACTGGCTCTATCTCATCAATGATTTGCATCGCGCGAATCTTGGGCGCGCCTGATAGTGTACCCGCTGGAAACGTGGCACAAAATACATCTAGCGCGTCTTTATCAGACCTTATTATACCCTCCACATTGGACGCGATGTGCATGACTTGTGAGTAGCGCTCAATAAACATCTTTTCTGTAACTTTGACACTGCCATATTCACAAACACGGCCGATATCATTGCGACCCAAATCAATAAGCATTAAGTGCTCGGCAGTCTCTTTTTCATCATTGAGCAGCTCTTGTTCAATTGCCAGATCCTCCGCTTCATTCTGACCACGCTTGCGCGTCCCTGCTAGTGGCCGTACGGTGACTTTGCCGTTTTCGATACGGGACAGGATTTCAGGAGAAGCGCCAATGATATCAAAGCGTTTGTGATCATCAAGCGTATAGCCATGCACCAAAAACAGATACGGCGATGGATTTAGATAGCGTAATGCACGATAGACGGCTAGAGAGTCGCCTGTGTAATTTGCCGTCAACCGCTGTGCTGGAACCACCTGCATGACGTCGCCTGCTGCGATATAGTCTTTTATTTTCTTAACGTCGCTGCAGTACTTTTCCATACCGGTTTGCGAGATAAATTTTGGTGTGGGCATCACTGGCGCGGACAAATTGGACGGTTCTGCCAACTTCTCTTCGATTTTTTCCAACTCACGGATAGCTAAGCTGTAGCCCTCCTCGGTTTGACAGTCAGCATAGACGATGATCGATAAGGTATTTTCTAAATTATCAAAAACAATGACACTCATGGAAAGCATCAGCCACATATCTGGCATCGACATTGGATTGGGTGCGTCAGATAGGCCCACACTAGGCTCAATGATACGTACCATGTCGTAACCAAAGTAACCGACTAGGCCGCCGCTAAAACTTGGCATGGTGGGCACATCTTCAGCAGTCGGCATCTGATACTGCGCCATCAGCTGACGGATATAATCAAAAGGATTCTCTACTGCTGCTGTATCGATATGATCGTTCCGCTTGGTAGTCATATTGCCATCAGCGTACTGTAAAATAAGATCACTACCCAAGCCGATCATCGAGTATCTTGCCCAGCGCTCACCGCCTACCACAGACTCAAACAAATATGCAGAGCCGTTTAAATCACGTACTTTGGAAAACACAGACACTGGCGTCTGTGCATCCATCAAACGTTTTTTGACTAAGGGTGCATGACTAAAACCCCGATCTTTAAACGCTTGATATTCTTGGAAAGTCATCATAGTAACGCTCTCTTAGCAGCAGAATGGCAAAAAATAAAACAGTGGACTGAACCATAAAATATAGCGCCAACACCGTATTTGAATGTTAGCGCTATAAAAAGCAGTTTGTCTGAATGACGATTCATACAGCAGTTAAGTTCAGGCCTCAACCTTCATAAACTAACTGAGGTAACGGACTGCTTATCAATCAGGATAGCTATGGATAAACGTTCGTATTCAAACTACGGATCGATGTCACTACATAACGCCCATGTTAAATAGCCATAATGCCAAGCCAATAATCAAAATGGCAGCAAATACCCATATAAACCAACCACCGCTAGATTTTTTCTCTACTTGTCCTGTATGAGCTGGATTACTGATTTCTTGATCCATGGCATTATTGCCTTGGGTGCCAAGATCATGAGCCTGCCCTAAATTTGCCGTACCCGAAAACTGCGCGGTCGCTGCTTGCTTGGCTTTTAAAACCTCAGGATCGGCTTCTTCTTGTAATTCAGTCTTTGTCGTTTTGTCGTGCTCTTCACTTACTACTGGTTTTTCATTTACTACAGGTTCTTCACTTACTGTTGGCTGCGATACTGTTGGTTCATCATCAGTAGATACTGTTGGGGTCAACGGCTCTGCAGTCGTCACAGCTTCTGACTCCGTTACAGTTGACTCAGTCGCCGCTGATACAGGCGTTTCAGATACAGGCGTTTCAGATACAAACGTCTCAGATACAAACGTCTCAGATACTAGCTCTGACTCTTCTGGTGCTGTTTCAATCGATGTAGGCGTAGCACTTTGTGCAGCCGACAAGACATCCTCAATACCTGTCTCTTTAACTACTGGCTCTTGAGGCGCTGGTTCAGCCACTTCCGCTCTGTCAACTACAGGCGCACTTGCTAAATCTACTACGGTGTCTGAAGTAGTATCGACAGATGGACTCTCTGCATCCTCTACAGCGGGTAAAATCTCTTCAATATTCGTTTGCTTTACGATTGGCTCGCTGACGATATGTTCTTCGATGATATATTCATCATGCAAATTCTCAGTAGTTTCTGCTGGGGTAGTCTCATCACTGACACTACTTACTGTATCGTCCGTTATGACTGGCTCTAGTGTCCCATCTGCTGTAGCAGCGACAGGCGCTTGCACCTGAAAGCTAAAGCTTGCAAATCCAAGCGTGTCGTCAGCTTGTAATTGATTGGATTCGTTGCCCGCGATACGTTGATCATTGATAAAGGTACCGTTAGAAGAGTCTAAGTCTTTTACGTATAACTGACCATCAAGTATGCTTAGAATGGCATGATTGCGAGATACTTGCTTGCTGCCGAGTACCACATCATTGTCACCGCCGCGACCAACAGACAAGCTATCCTCGACTGTCAGTGTCAGATCGCCCAGTGCTTCTGTTAATGCATTTAATTGCCATGTGCTGGCTTGTGCTGCCGTGCTCACACTATCTGTATTATCCGTCATCTTGTTACTCCTTATTTTTTCTATTAATTTTCAAACGATTTTAAGCAAATTACTGTCAATTTTTATTCACTGACTACTCTATGATAGAGAGCATAATTAGTGGTCATGTGCTTGATCTATTTTGGTATAAAGTGAGGCTTGATGATCTTATCAAGCTGGCTATACGGAATGCTCAATACCGGCATACCGTAGGCGTATGGACCGATAGAATAGTGCTGATAACGAATATTCATACCTGTCTCTGTCAAGGTCACATTGTCGCTTAGCGTAAACGGCCAGCTTTTCTCATAGCTACTGACATCATCAGCGACGGTCTTCACCCATGCTTTATACGCATCATGCGCGAGTGCTTCAAAACGAGGCTTTTTGCCTTTGATCAGCATGTCATCAAGAGTGACTTGTTTTTTGGTGGTCAGATCAAACGTTAGATACTCGCTATAAGGCATGCCGTGTGCACCACCAGTAAAGACGTAGGAGTTGATTTCGAACAGCTCAAAGTTATTGACGTGACCCAAGTAATCAGGCGTCACCATCAAGCTATAAGCCCACGAAACCTCTTCAGGCATATCTTGAAACTGCGATGTCGCAAAGTCATTAACCGCAGCCG
Organism: Psychrobacter sp. C 20.9; assembly: GCF_001921765.1. NCBI lineage: Bacteria > Pseudomonadati > Pseudomonadota > Gammaproteobacteria > Moraxellales > Moraxellaceae > Psychrobacter > Psychrobacter sp. C 20.9. The sequence continues at coordinate 5,188 of NZ_MRYC01000030.1, forward strand.
TGACGTCTTCCTGACTGCTTTTCGTCTTAATAGGTGCTGACTCAGTGGGCTTGCTATTCACCACCAAATTATCAATACGTGCATTGACTGTCTTATCTATCCAACCATGATTTGTCTTAAGGTATTTAATCTCAATTTCTGGGCAATTATCACGCTCAGTACACATCTTTTGAATTTTTTCTGGTAACTGATAATCGAGATACTCTGTTGAGCTGATCAGGCTACCTGCATTTGCGGACAGACTAGCGGCACCCATCAGTAAACCGCTTGCTAAGAGACCAATTCGCCGTATACGCCCTACTCTGCCTAAAGAAATATGCGTCAGCGTGAACCTATTAAGATGAGATTGAACCATAGCTTTCATGTATCCTCTTTTATAAATATAAAATGTTGTAATACATTCTACCGTAACAATGACGCTGTATTGTAGGAACACTGTTTGTGTTTTTGAAGTGTTGCTAATCACTCAAAACCTCTCTTGACTCATTTGCGGCATAAATAACGGACAATAAAAAAGACACGGCTAGCGTGTCTTAATCATTGAACAATAAGCGATACGGTTGATTTGATAACAGTCGTTTTAATGCTCACGCGTGCTGCTAAAGGTGATCTCTGGATAACGATCTTGCATCAATTGTAAGTTGACCCGTGATGGCGCAAGATAAGTCAGATAACCACCACCATCGATTGATAACTGGTCATGGGCTTTTTTCTTGAACTTTGCCAAAGCCACGTCATCATCGCAGTGAATCCAGCGTACAGTGGCAATCGATACTGGCTCAAAGGTACATTGCACTTTGTATTCTTCTTTGAGGCGATGCGCGACCACTTCAAACTGTAGCACCCCAACCGCGCCCAAGACCAAATCATTATTGATTTGCGGCATAAATACCTGCGTGGCACCCTCTTCGCTTAATTGCTGTAGTCCTTTTTGCAGGGCTTTTGATTTGAGCGGATCTTTTAGTACCACGCGGCGGAACAATTCAGGGGCAAAATGAGGAATACCGGTAAAGCTCAGCTCCTCGCCTTCAGTGAAGCTATCACCGATAGAGATCGTTCCGTGGTTATGCAAACCAATGATATCGCCCGGATAGGCTTCTTCTAGCGCCTCACGGTCACCTGCCAAAAAGGTCAAGGCATCGGCGATACGAACGTCTTTACCCAGACGCACGTGCTTCATTTTCATGCCCTTCTCGTACTTGCCAGAGCACACGCGCAAGAAGGCGATGCGGTCACGGTGACGCGGATCCATATTTGCCTGGATCTTAAAAACAAAACCTGTAAAGTCAGTCTCGGTTGCTGATACTTTACGCTCAGTCGTTGGATGGGCTTTTGGTGGCGGCGCGTATTTGACCAAGGTATCGAGTACCATGTTGACACCAAAGTTACCCAATGCCGTGCCAAATAAAACTGGCGTCATCTCACCTGCCAAAAATGCGTCAACACTGAATTCTTCTAGCGCCATCTGTACCAGCTCGAGTGACTCCTCAAAAGCATCAAACATCAATTGCCCGAGACGCTCTCGTATATCAGGATAATCATAGCCTTCGCGTGTCTCAGAGACGGTCATCTTGCCGCCATTGCCTTTCTCGTAAAGATAGGTTTTGTTTTCTGCAAGGTGATACACCCCAACAAAATCCTGACCCATACCGATCGGCCACGTGACGGGCACGCATTTAATCTTTAGTACCGCTTCGATTTCACTCAGTAGCTCAAGCGGCTCACGAATCTGGCGATCGAGCTTGTTGACGAACGAAATGATTGGCGTATCGCGCATGCGACAAACTTCCATCAGCTTGATGGTACGCTCTTCGACACCTTTTGCGCCATCGACCATCATCAGTGCGCTATCCACGGCAGTCAACGTACGATAGGTATCTTCACTAAAGTCGGCGTGACCTGGGGTATCTAGTAGGTTGACCATGTGGTCTTTGTATGGAAACTGCATGACGGAGGTGGTGATAGAGATACCACGCTCTTGCTCCATGCTCATCCAGTCCGAAGTGGCATGACGGTCGGTTTTGCGGCCTTTGACCTCACCCACTACCTGAATGGCTTGCCCCCACAGGAGCAGCTTTTCGGTCATGGTGGTCTTACCCGCATCAGGGTGCGAGATAATGGCGAAGGTGCGGCGCTTGGCAACTTCTTGATTTAGTTTTTTTGGGTCTACGCTCATAGTTTTCAGCTTCAACAGTTGTGTCATTTAGAAGTCAATCTAAATAAATAAAATTAATAATGAGCGTATTGTAGCCGATTTAGAGTTAGGGTGCAGAGTTCACGCACAAAAAACACGCTCTATCAGCCAGACAAAGCGTGTTAACAAAATTTTTAACCGTCAGCGTAGGGCTTGCTTGATTTTAATAATAACGCTTGATTTGCTCCGCTAAGAAGTCTCCTGCGACCTCATTGACAAGCGTACAATCTACCACGCCAAAGCGGCTATCTATATTCGGATCGGTGCTACCTTTGGCAACATAATTTGCCTCATAGATATCCTTTCCATACTCAACGCCACTATATTCATAGGCAGGTTGATTTTTGTATTCAAAGAACATCACTTGCGCAGCTTTTTGCTTATTTGCTATACCAACACCAAATTGAGAGGTTCTATGATCTCTGTCGTCACTAAAGCGTTGTTTAGCAGCTTCGATCCATTTCTCCAATGACGAATAGCCTGTCTTATTTTTGTCATTGAAAGCCAAAAATGAGCGCTCGCTTGTCACGACTGGAATGTAACAAACGGAGCCTTCAGGGAAAGCAACATCGGATGGAATTTCTGAGTAGTTGCTCAAATCAGTGAGAATACCGCGGCGTTCTTCGATATTCGTGCCCGCCCTATAACTGCGGGTCGTTAAGCCCGACAAGTTCAGTGTTTGATAAGTGGTTTGATAGTCCAGTTTGTTATTACTGTTTTTTTCGTAAATAGGACGCTTGACCGTGCGACCATTGACTTCGATGTCTTTGTTTTCGAGTCGACCTTCAAAATTATCTGCCAGTACCGTTCTGTCTAAATCATTGAGACTCTGATTGCTATAACTATTGATGAGATTGGTGGTTTTGATGTTGCGTGCGCCTGTGCGATAAGTCTCATCGATGCGCGCAATGGCAGTATCGTTGGCCTTACTATCGTAACTATTGGCAAAGCTCGTCAGCGTAATATTGTCGCTATCAGAACCATAACTGCCGTCATCTACTTCGCAGCCTATTAAAGCAAGCATTGACCAGAAGAAAACACCAGATATCGCAACCATTCTATTCATCGAACAATGTCCTTATGATTTAGATTTTTATCACCAGCAGGTATTGCTACTGTAGAGAGCTGTAAAGGTCATATTTACAAAGTTGTCGTAAATATTTACTACTGACTCACTGAGCTGTTTTAATGATTTGTTATCCTAGGTTGGATATTTGGCTTTACCACGAAAATCTAAAAACCAAAACAAAGGATGTGTTATGAAAACTTTATATTCAACCAAGTCTACTGTCACAGGCGGCCGCATGGGTACAGCAACCTTGAGCGATAGCGACCTTGAGATCAATATGGCCCCACCAGGTGGCAATCAAAAAGGCAATAACCCTGAGCAACTGCTTGCTATGGGTTACGGTGCTTGCTTTGATAGCGCACTTGGCGTGGTCAAAAAGATGGAAGACGCACGCTTTGGTTCAACGACTGAAACGTCTGTTGACCTGTTGCAAGGTGACAACCACGAGTACAAACTCTCAGTAAAAATCCATGTAATCGCCGACAACACAGACCTATCAGCTGACGATATTCAAAAACTGGTCGAAAAAGCGCATGATGTCTGCCCCTATTCTAAAGCCACACGCGGCAATATCGATGTTGAAGTCACCTCAGAAGTAAAATAACGTATTATGAGACTCATTATCAACAATTAATTGAGAAAGTAGTTAATTAAAAATACGTTAATTATAGAAGAACTCAGCTGGTCTGGGTTCTTTTTTTGTCTGAACTTTCGGTGAAACATAAATCCATTAGAATATCTCGTAACGGTTAAGCAGTTCGGCACGCGCCCGTTTTATCGTTATAATAAGCACATATTTTTATCTAACAGCTGATAAGTGACCTCTATGACTGATCCTATAAACGACCATACAACCGACAGTGACCACAACTCGCATCAGGCAATCGATCCTAAAGCCTTACCAAACTTTGACGATATGCCAAATGTGGCACTGATGGACACCAGTCATGTAGACAAAAACCAGCCGCCCTTTATCTTAGTTGACGGCTCTTATTATTTGTTCCGCACGTATCATGCCCTCCCAAAAACCATGCAAAACTCGCAGGGCCTAATCACCAATGCGATTCGCGGTACCTTGAATGCGCTGCTAAAACTGATGCGTCGTTATCACCCTACTCATATGGCCGTCTGCTTCGATACCAAGTCACCGACTTTTCGCCATCATATGTCGTCTGACTATAAGGCCGCTCGTCCGCCTATCGATATAGAACTGGTAGAGCAAATTCCTTATATTCATCGTTTGGTCAGCGCTTTAGGTATCCCACTGTTACGTATTGAGGGTGCAGAAGCCGATGACATCATCGGTACACTCGCCTACCGCGCTGTTGAGCAAGGTCATCATGTGGTCATCTCAACGGGCGATAAAGACATGATGCAGCTGGTCAATGAGTGCGTCATCCTAGAAGACAGCTTTACTGGTAAAGTCACGGATACACCAGCGGTAATCGATAAGTTTGGCATCAATCCAAACCAAATGATTGATTTCTTAACGCTCATGGGCGACAGCTCTGATGGGATCAAAGGCGTGCCAGGTATCGGTAAAAAAACCGCCAAAGACTTGTTGGTTGAGTATGGTGACATCGACAACATGCTCAAGCACATTGGCTTCATCAAAGGTCGCGGCGCAAAAGGTTTGATTGAACATGCCGATGATATTCCGTTTAACAGAAAGCTTGCTACCATCGTCACCAATTTGGAAATCGGCCAAGACTGGAACGACTTAAAAATAAATACCGACCCTTGTGCGCATATAGAGGAGCTTCGCGCCCTATATACCGAGCTTGAGTTTAGAAATGAGCTGGCATCTCTTGATCATCCAAACCATCCTGCGAATGGCTCACAAAGTGTCGCTGATAGCAAAGCAAACGCGGAGTCACAAGCGCAAATTGCCAAATCGCTGCAATCGACCCATATTGATAATATGACGGGCAGTAACCATCAGGATAAAGCGTGGCATACTGTGCTCGACGAGCCTGCGTTTGATAGCTTGGTCGAATTATTAGAAGCAGCTCCGCACTTTGTTATCGATACCGAAACTACTAGCGTCCATTGGCGTGACGCACAAATCGTCGGGCTGTCTTTTGCGGTACAAGCGCATGAAGCCTATTATATTCCGCTCACCCATAGCTTAGAAGGTGATGAGCTGACAGCAAAACAGCTCGACCGCGATACCGTGCTGGCGCGCCTGAAACCGATACTAGAAAATCCTAATATCGGTAAAATCGGACAGCATCTAAAGTACGATGCGCATATCCTTGCTCATTATGATATCGACCTAGTCGGTGCGATACATGAGCAGCCAAATAACTGGGCGATGGATACCATGCTGGCAAGCTATGTCATCAATGCGGCAGCGACTCGACACGGTATGGACGATTTGGCACGCCATTATCTGCAAACGCAGACGATTAGCTTTGAGGAAGTCGCAGGTAAAGGCGCGAAGCAAGTCACCTTTGACCAAGTGGCTATCGATATTGCGAGTGACTATGCTTGTGAAGACGCTGATATTACTTATCAGTTATTTGACGTGTTCAGCGTTGAGCTGGCAAATGATACCAATAATGCCAAATTGCTACACGAGCTAGAGATTCCAACGGCAGAGATACTTTGCCAAATGGAGGAACATGGTATTCTCATCAAACGCTCTTTCTTAAACGAGCTATCAAAACGCTTTGATGAAGAAATCATCGCGCTAGAAAAACGTGCTTATGAAGTCGCAGGCGAAGAGTTTAACTTAGGATCACCGAAGCAGCTTGGTGAGATGCTGTTTGACAAGCTTGGCGTGCCGGGTGGCAAAAAAACCAAATCTGGTCAATACTCGACTGGTGAAGCGGTTCTATCAAAAATCGATCACCCATTAGTCGATATCACCTTAGAGTATCGCGGGCTGTCTAAGCTAAAAAGCACTTATACCGATGCACTCGATAATGTTGCAGATGCTGAGACCGACCGCGTGCATACCAGTTACCATCAAGCACTGACCAGTACTGGCCGTCTGTCATCAACTGATCCTAACTTACAAAATATTCCCATTCGTACTGCGACTGGCCGCCTGATTCGCCAAGCCTTTATCGCCCCAGAAGGTCGCGTGATCTTGGCCGCGGATTATTCACAAATCGAACTTCGTCTCATGGCGCATTTCTCAGGTGATAAGCACTTGACGCATGCCTTTAACGAAGGGTTAGATATTCATGCCGCCACTGCTGCTGAAGTGCTTGGTAAGGACGTTACGGACGTTACCTCAACTGAACGTCGTAATGCCAAAGCCATTAACTTTGGTCTGCTATACGGGATGAGTGCCTTTGGACTTGCCAAGCAATTACAGATGAGCCGCGGTGAAGCACAAGACTATATCGATATGTACTTTGAGCGCTATCCGGGTGTCAAAAACTATATGATCAACACCCGTGCCAGCGCGTACGAGCAAGGCTATGTCGAGACGATATTAGGCCGTAAACTCTATACCCCTGATATCAATCATAGCAATCGTATGGTCAAGCAAGGCGCTGAGCGCGCCGCAATCAACGCGCCTCTACAGGGTTCCGCTGCTGATTTGATTAAGCTTGCCATGATTGCCGTTGATAAGGTATTGCCGAAAGATCAAGCCAAAATGCTGCTGCAAGTCCATGATGAACTGGTGTTTGAAGTGGATGCCGATAAAGTAGACGCGGTTAGCCAATTGATTACCGATGCCATGCAAGATGTCTTGACGACTACGGCCGTAGATAAAGGCTGGCATGTCGACTTTGCTGTACCGTTACTAGTTGAGACTGATAGCGGACAAAACTGGGATGAGGCACATTAATCATTGATTTGGTCAACTTAGAACGCTAGTGAGCTTAAAGATATGATGGGTTTTGAAACCCACTGTATCATCTATATAAACAACCACTTATGACTACTTGGTTATATTCTATGACGTCATTATTACCATATTGGGTTATAATAGCGTCATAGTAGATTATGCATATTTCGTTAGATGTTTTTTGGTTTAGAGTGAGCCTACGGGCTCACTTTTTTGTTTTTGACACATTTTTTTGATACGCAGGAGCCAGTTATTTTGAGTTCAGATGGCATTATTGAAATCCCTGGTATGATCTTACTATTTGTCTGTTTGCTGCGTTGCACACAGTACATGATACAAAGTCATATCAAGCACATTCAGGCCTTTTGGTTGGCAGCCGTACTTGTATTTTTTACCGTCATTCGTCGCGAGCTAAACTATCTACCAGATTTGCTGGTTCCGAGCGATTTCTCGTTTTTAAATCACTCTTATGATTGGTGGGAAGACAGTGTGCTGACCGTTATTTATCTCGTCGCGCTTGGCTTATTAGCTTATTCGAGGCACTACCTATGGGCAGTATTAAAGAATGTGCCGGTCTCGCTCTACCTCATCGTTACCGCGCTGGCAATCATTCAATATATGGGCGAGAACGCCATTATGTTCCCGCATACATTTGGTGAAGTTGTCGAAGAGTTGGCTGAGACTGTCATCTATGGTATTGCTTTGACGTATTTATGGCGATTCAAACTGGCTGATTATGAGTCATGTCTTGTGCAGAAATTAAACTATGAGCTCAAACACGCTGATAATTAAAATTATAGTCACGATACTATTAGGGCGTGTTGAACATTCGCAAATAGGCACTGCTGATCGCTAAAATTGTTCCAGACAAGGCACAAAGCGACGATAATGCAGATGCCTTAGCGAGATTTGTAACGCAGTATGGGGCAATTTTAGCATCAGCCC
>NZ_MRYC01000031.1:0-9928 GCF_001921765.1 Psychrobacter sp. C 20.9
TATTTGCCGTATGCGTTCTTCTGTTATTTGTCATTGCTATTAACACTGCTGTTTGGCTTTACGGGGCTGACGATTAGCCGAGTGGATAAAGAAGCAAAAGTCGCCGAAGCATAATAGGTGATGATTTATAAAAAGACGCGGCTTATATAAGCCGCGTCTTTTGCATTTAAATATTCATTAAATAAGCTTTTATTGATCTGCCGTTAGGGCATCCTGACTTTTCACCACTTTATGCTGATCCTCTGTGCTATCGACTTTCCAATAACTAGACACATATAGATGCGTCTTTGGTACATCGCGCTCAACTTTGAAGTATTGGCGCAATACTCGCATACTATGAAACTCGCAAGCCGCCCAAACCGCGGGCTGTCCCTCAAGCCAAGTCAGTGATTTGACGCAGTCAAGTAATGGACTGCTGTCTGCATTTGGATGAGGGTTGACCACCCATTGAATCTCGACGTTATCTGGTTTTTTGAGTGTTTGCTGGTCTGCCTCAGTCGTCACTTCAAGCACGGCATAGCCGCGAGCATCGGCAGGCAATTGTGCCAAATTGACCGTGATCGCTGGCAATGCTGTCATATCACCGACCAATAAAAACCAATCGGCGTCATTGTTGATGAGTTTTTTTGGGCCAGGGCCGCCCACCAATATTTGATCGCCAGCTTTAGTGTTGCGTGCCCATATCGACGCAGGACCTTCAGCCTCATGTAATGCAAAATCAACGTCTATCTCATCATCACGCTGAGCGCTGACGGTATAAGTGCGTACTAAGGGCCGAGCATCCTCACCCTGAGGGAACATCAGTTTGATATAAGCGCTTTCTTGATCTACGGGGAAATCCGTCAGCCCCGTACCACCAAGCGTGACGCGGCACATATTTGGGGTGAGGTATTTGCTACCGATCACATCGAGTAATCTAGGGGTAGGTTTTGCCATTTGCTATGTCCTTCTTTTGTAGCATGTAACGATAGTGCGCAAAGCATGGTTTGTTATCATCTGATAGCTTGTAAGGCTAGCATATTACTTTGATGATCGACTATCTTAAAAATGTATGGGTAAAAATGGTTTTAGAAAGTGGATGATTTTGTTAATAACCGTCTTGCTAAGTTCAAAAAATCAGGTTTAAAAACTGGCTTTTAGGCTGACCGACATTTCACGCTCAGGCCCCATCCAGCAGTTCTCGGTATCATAACAAGCACCAACATAGGTCTTATCAAACAGATTGTTGATACTCGCGCCGACAGCGAGCATTGGGTTGATCTGATAATTACCGCCAATATCGACCAACGTCACGCTTGGTAGCTCATCTGAGTTTTGCTTGTCAATCTGTATGCCGTCTTCGTAGCGAATGCCAGCATTGAGAGTGAGTTTGTCTGTCGCATAGTAGTCGGCCCATAGCGTGGCTTTGTGCTTAGCCGTTTGGGCAGGGGTGTTGCCGACCACGTCAGGGTTGAACTCATCTTCTGTGATTTCAGCATCGGTGTAGCTGTAGCTTGCAGCCACGTCTACCCAGTCGTTAAGCATGCGGCTACCTGATATCTCAAACCCTTGTGATTCAATCTCACCCGTCTGAACTTTTTGTCGATAGTCAGCGGGATTGGTTACGACGACATTTTGCTGTGTGATATCAAACACTGCCAGCGTTCCTTTGGTCGCACGATCTGGAGACAAGTACTTCACTCCAGCTTCGAGCTGATCCGCAGTGCTAGGGTCAAAGGGTTCATTGGTAATAAAGTTGCTACCAACCACAGGCTGGAACGACTCTGAATAACTAACAAATGGTGAGAGTCCATTGTCAAAATCATAAATCGCAGCAAAACGGCCGCTGGTCTCTGATGCATCATTACCAAACGTTTCGTTATTATAAACTGCACCTTGAGAAGCGTCAGTTTGCTTAGTCGTACTCTCAAAGTTATCGTGACGTAGTCCGGCGACAACGGTTAAATATTGCCACTTCATTTCGTCTTGCACATAGAATCCAAGCTGGCTTTGTTCGATATCTTGCGTCTGGCGATAGGTATCCAGCGGTAGCGTAGCCGTATTGATCTGTGAGAAGTCTGGATTAGACAAGTCAAGATTTGGCGTGCCATTTGCACCAGCATCATAGTAAATCGCGCTGCTGTCTGTTTCTTGATATTCAGCACCAAACAATAAGTTATGTGAGGTGTTGCCAGTATCAAATGTATAGGCCAGTTGATTGTCTGTGGTCCAGTTATTCATGTTCTCATCAGTGGTATAGGCGACGCGATTGAGAATCGTGTCACTACCTTCTACAAACCCTCTATTATACATATTGCGTTGCTGCGCTTCGGCATCGGTATAGCGCGTGATGTGTTTAAAGGTCAACTGATCATTGATGTCCCAGTTGACGGTGACGCTTGGCATGAATACTTCTTTACTAAAGCGATTCCACTTGTCGCCTGCATAGGCGTCACTACCCAATTTGCCATAGCTTGCCTTGTAGACAGTGCCGACAGCAGGTAATGGGGTAGAAGGCACCATTTCTGGATCGTCTTGATAAAACAGGTTAGCAAGTACAGACACATCATCAGTCGCCTGCCACTCAAGCGACGGGTTAATCAACAATCGCTCTTCTTCTGTGGTCTGCATCTGACCATCTTTTTGTCGCTTCAACGCCACCAACCGATAGTTCAGCGTATCTGTGATAGGGCCTGTGCTATCGACGGCCACTTCTTTTAGATTTTGGTTACCCAGTCGTAGCTGTACTTCATTTTCTTGAGTGCTCTTAGGGGCTTTGGCGACTTGGTTAACCATGCCGCCTGGTGAAGCATAGCCGTATAGCGAGGACGCTGGCCCTTTCACCACTTCGACCGCTTCAGTCGCATAGACATCGACTTGTGGCATCAGATTCCAAGCGCCATCGTAGGGCAGTCTGAGTCCATCATAAAAGTTTGAGTAGGTTTTAAACCCGCGGATGTTGTACTCATCAAAGATAGAGACCGTGCCACGACTCTCAGTGCTTACGCCTGGCTCATAGCGTAGAGCAGCATTGACACTATCCGCTTGGCGTTTTTGTAAAAGGTCTTGATCAATTCTGGTATAACTCATTGGTGCATCATTGGGGTCTAAGGCAGTTTTGGTGCCAGTACTACGATAGCCATCTGAATAAACGGTAATTGTATCCAAGGTAGCTGATGGTGTAGCAGCCTCATCGTTTTCAGTATTGTTTGTCGTCTCTACAGCGTAAGCGGCGTGACTCATACCCATGATCAGGCCAATTTGTACTGCTGTGGTGAGATATTTTTTGCGAATAACGTTAGTGGTTAGATGAGACCGCATCAGATTTCCTCTTGGACTAAAATGATTAAATGTTATTTGTGACAGTTAAAGCAAATTTACAACGACGCTAATAATAACACTAATGATAATTATTATCATTAAAAAATTACAAAGAGACAATTTTGAGAAGTATTTGCACTATTAATAAGAGGCTAAAAACAGAGTATTTCGAATAAAGTCACGCAGACTTGCTGTTTTGTGCGATGTATTTTAAACGATGGTTTTTGTCAGGTTTTTCTCGTATTATGCAGCAGCATTCTGAATACAATTATTTACAGTAGAATTTTACATCGCTGTATCGACGTCACTGTACGGCTTTATTCTAGCTCGCTTCGAGACTCTTTAAAATTGGTCTTGTAAGCAGATATACCATTATTATCGATAGGTTTACGTTGTTCACTGAGCAACCAAAGATTGTTTAAGGTCACATTTATGGACACACCCTCCAACCAATCTACCAATAACCAACGCTATTTTACGGTATGGCGTTGGCATTTTTATGCAGGGATGTTTGTCGCGCCTTTTTTAATTATCCTAGCGTGTAGCGCACTTGGTATGCTGTTTATGTCCAATACCGCAGGCCGTGATAATGACCGTTTAACCGTCGCTATTCCAGAATCGACAGTTCAGGCTCCCGTCGCGACGCAAGCAAAAAACGCGCTAAGCACCTTACCTGACAGTACACTGATTAAATATATCGCTCCTCGTGATACGGATACGGTTGCCTTGTTTCAGATCAAGTCAGCAGATCACGATAATATGGTGGCAGTGAACCCTTACACAGCCGACATCGTTGCTAGTCGTCCTGCCAATAGCAATCTGTACTATACCTTTGACAGTATCCATAGTGATTTGCTGATTGGTAAATTTGGTGATTATCTGTTAGAGACGGCTGCTTCATTAACGATTTTGCTGATATTGTCGGGCTGGTATCTATGGTGGCAAAAACGCAAATCCATCAAAGCCATGCTTATTCCTAATGACACTGCGCCTAATAAGAAAAAACGCTCATTTATCCGTATTATTCATGCCACGCTCGGTAGCTGGATATCTGTGTTACTGCTGTTTTTTTGTATATCAGGAATGGCGTGGGCAGGTGTATGGGGCGAGAGAGTCGTGCAAGCATGGAGCCAGTTTCCTGCAGGGAAATGGGGCGTGGCACCAGTGCCTGTCTCTATCGACCACAGTCAGCATCACGCTGGTATGGATATGGACAATGCCGATGCTGCGCCCCATGTTCATGGATCGACGCCCGCTGTCGTGCCTACGCATGGCAGTGTCTTGAACTCGGGTACAGCCAAAGAAGTACCTTGGGTGCTTGAGCTGACACCGATGCCAGTATCTGGCACGACCATGGGGAAGGATGGTATTACGCCTAATATACCCATTATGATTGATACCGTAGATCGATTTGCTCGTGAAATTGGGTTTAACGGGCGTTATCAATTAAATCTGCCCCAAGGCAGTACTGGCGTTTGGACGATTAGCCAAGACTCCATGAGCTACGATATGAAGAGCCCAACGGCTGATCGCACGGTACATATCGACCGCTATTCGGGCAATATCTTGGCGGATATACGCTATGATGATTACAATGCTTTTGGTAAGTTTATGGCGGCAGGTCTCGCACTGCATATGGGTACGCTCGGCTGGTGGAGCTTACTGGCCAATGTGCTGTTTTGTCTATCGGTGATTGCCATGTGTGTGAGTGGCTATGTCATGTGGTGGCAGCGTCGTCCGCGTCATGCCAGTGAGCATAGCGGCCTCAACCCGCCAGCTCGTGGGCAGCATTTTACCGTTTGGTGGCCGCTCGCTATTCCTTTACTGGTTGTGGCTATCATATTCCCAACCGCCATCATTGCGATTGTAATTATTGCCTTATTGGACTTTTTAGTGATTTCTCGCGTTGGGTTTTTGCAGAGATTATTAAAGTAAATAAATAGTGCAAAAAATCCTTCTTATCTAAAAAAGCGGGGCATCTTGTCAGAGATGCCCCGTTTCTATTATTGCCCTTTAGTGACTCTGTGCTAAGCGAGCACTTACGCCAACATAGCAATGGCATCTTTACTGGCACGTTGTCGCTCTTCAGCGTTGAGCTCAATGAGGCGGCCCTCTTTCATTAGTAATAATCGATCCGCATGCTCAAAGTAACCGTCATCATGACTGATAATAAACAGCGTTTTCCCCAGTGCTTTTAACTCAGGGATTAGGGTTTGATAGAACACGCGGCGAAACGCAGGATCTTGGTCCGCGGCCCACTCATCAAGTAGCAAGATGTCTTTTTGTTCGGCGATGGCGATTAGCATCGCCAAGCGTTTGCGCTGACCTTGCGACAGCTTATCTGTAGAGAGTTTATGGTCAGCCACACTTATTTTATCTTGCAAGTTCAATTTATGCAGCCACGCATTGACCAGTGCTTCGTCTGGCTGCTGTCCTTGTCTGCCAATCAATTGCTTAAAAATATGCTGATCGCTAAAAATAGCAGAATACAACTGTCTATAATCAGCATTATTCTGTGAATCAACGGGCTGTTTGTCGATAGTTACCGCACCTGTGGTAGGGGTGAAAATGCCTGTAATAATCTTGGCAAGTGTCGATTTGCCGCTACCATTCGCCCCGATCAGAAACACCACATCGCCTCGTTGTAGTGTTAGATTAACGTCTTTTAAAATATTACCAGAGTGATCGCTGTCTTTAGCTATTAATGTCTGAGCATCAGTATCATTGCTATTACTGGCATTATCACTGGCATTCGAAACATTGTTATTGGAAACATCGTAGCGATAGTTAACATCAGTTAGCGAAATGGTTTGCCAGTGTCGGCTGGTGTTGTCCGTTCTAAATAAAGGTTGGTACTCAGCCAGTTCTAGCGACTGTATTTTGTCTAGGGCGACTTGAGCCGTCTGTAGTGTTGGATATGCACCGACGGCGTGAAGCAGCGGCGACTGCATAAATAGAATCGTTAAAGAAAAAGTGGTGGCGATGCCCATCGAGATGCCGAGATAATTTGATATGGCAAATATCACCCCAATCGATGCGAACATCATAATATTTGACCAGTTCACCGCTGATAAATGAAAAGTATCAGACTTGGTGACAGTCTTTTCATAGGATTTAGCATGGGCCAAAAAATCATCTGTATACAGTTTTTCTGCTCGGTGTTGGTTAAGTGCCAGCTCTTTACGACCTTCTATAATCGATTGATAATCCTGATATAAGACGTCATTAATCTCTCTCAACTTTGTCAAATGTGTATAGACATGCTTGACCAATAGGGTGCTTATCCAAATCGTCATCGCAATCCAAAACATGACAATCAGCAGTAATGGTAGCGACAGCCAGCCCAGATATAACCCCACACCAACAGAGAGGATAACGCCTTGCACCAACTCCGGCATCCGAACAAAGGCGACGGTAATAGACTGAATATCTGAGGATAGACTGGCAAGTAACCGCGCACTACCCAAATGATCTATCTGAGGAACGGTGGTATCGATGATTTGTTTGACCAGCTTGGTTCTGAGCTCATAGACAAACTTGTGCCCCAAACGGGTGAGTGCATATTGCGATACGAAGGTAGTCAGCAGCAACAGCAGCACGAGCAGAGCAAACTGCCCTAAGCTCGACCATGATAAGGTTGTCAGCTCAGACTGGCTGATAAAGGTTTGGTTGATATAAGCAATGATACCCACACTGACGGCAGCATTGATTAAGTTGAGTAAAATGACTTTTAGAAAGGGCAGACGATACTGTGCCCAAATCATATGATGTAGAGAAACGCTGGCACGAGAGGACATAGTGACTCAGTAATAGTATGGATGTTTGATGGCATAAAAGGGAATAGGTCACACCTAATCCCTTTTACTGAAGTTAGTTAGATAAGTACGTTTTATAGTCAATTCTCTATAAAAGAATTACAGCGTTAACCTCGCTTCCAGTATCACATATACATCTGCACTGGGCTGCCTTGTACTACTTTTAAATTGAATCAACTATAGCTGATATATGTTAAAAATTGAATGTGGCTGACACTTTTAAGGCCGTTGGCTCACCTGCATTTAGATAGCCTGAATCTGCATAACCGCCTACTGACTGCCAATAATCTTCACCCGTGACATTGGTTACCACGCCTTTTAGAGTAACGTCTTGTCCTGCTAGCATAGTGCGATAGCGTGCACCAAGGTCTAAGGTCGTATAACCATCAACCTTTAAGGTATTGGCATTATCCGAATAACGAGAGCCTGTGTGGATAATATCGCCCGTTAATGTCAGTCCTTCAACTGCGGCTAAATCATACTCTAAGTTGACATTGCTCTGTAAGGTAGGCACACCAATCACTCGATTGCCATCTAATGCACTATCACCGGTGTCTTTTTGCTCAGCACTTAAGTAAGTAACACCAGCATTGAGGCGCATGTTTTCACTTGGGCTACCAAAGACAGTCAACTCCACACCTTGATGGCGGTTTTCTCCAGCCGCAGTAAACGTATTTGAGTTGTTGATATAAGCACGTGGTTCATCAGTTCGGAAGACAGCGAGACTACTGCCAATCATGCCATTGTCGTATTTCACACCCAGTTCAGTTTGCTCACTCACGTACGGATCTAGATTTTGACCACCATTAGTGACAGCGTCATTATCGTTAGTTAGAGGCGCTCTTTTACCTGGTGCTAGACTTTCGATATAATTACCATACACAGACCAGTCCATGTTCGGTTGATAGACAATACCGATACTTGGGGTCCACTCACTCTTATCGTAATGAGCCGTTTCTGCCTGCGTGTTGAAATCATAGCTGGTGGTTTTGATATTTTGATGACGCACGCCTAATGTGGTTTTTAATTTGTCATTAAATAGAGAAAAAGTATCTGCTAGGGCAAAGCTTTGGAACTGCTTTTTATTGGTTAATTTGGGGTCGTCTAAATTTCCACCTAAGACTGCTGTGCTTGTAAAAGGGACTTCAGTGTAGTCGGTTGGGTTGTACAAATTGGTTGCGAGTTGGTTACCAAAATCAAAAGCGTAAGCGCCTTTTTCTTCTTGATCATAAAGATCAGCGGCTAGTACCCAATTGTGATCAATCTTACCTGTTTGCCATTTACCACGCAGACCGAGCTCGGCGCTTTGTACTTTATCTTCTCGAGTATTGTCAAAGCGATAAACTGTACCCGCACCATCAACGTTGTTGACAGTTAACGTGGCTAGTGAGTTTTCTTCCTCGCCACTTCGCACACCGTAAGCACCATAAGCGGTGATATTGTCATTAAAGTCATATTCTCCTCGAATCGTACCAAAGACATCCTTTTCATCTGAGTAGGTCCAAGGCTGCGCCCAATTTTTTGAGCCGTCTGGCGCTTTTGGTACACTAGACACCCCACCAAGATTGACACTAGGACGAGTCTCTGACAGCTTATTGTCTTGCCAGCCTAAATCTGCTGATAGGCGATACTGATCCCCTCTATAGTCCAAACCAAGGGCAGCCAGACCCAAGGTCGACGACTCATCATCGATAGCACTGTCACCATCTTGATAAGCAGCATTAAAACGAACACCAATAGCATCATCGCTACCAAAGCGATCACTGACATCTACCGCGACCTTACCTTGGTCACCTTGACCATAACCAAGCGTCACTTCACGTAGTGGCTCATTACTAGCACGTTTCGGTAATAGGTTAATCGTACCACCAGCATTGCCGCCACTGGGTGCTGCACCATTTAGCATGGCAGAAGCGCCGCGCTGGACTTCCACCCGTTCAAACAATTCAGTTGCAATGTACTGTCTTGGTAAGATGCCGTATAGACCATTGTACATGGTGTCATCTGATGTGGTGATGAAACCGCGCATAAAGTAGGCTTCTTGAAAGTTACCAAAACCCCTTGCCACGCGGACGGTTGGGTCTTTTTTGAGTAGATCGCCTACACTTTGGGCTTGCTGATTGGTAATATATTCATTGGTGTATGAGGTGGTAGAAAACGGCGTATCCATGATGTCTTGGTTACCCAAGATTCCGACGCGGCTACCGGTCGCAACTTGGCCACCTTCATAAGCATCTGGCAATCCATCCGCTGAAGCATCAGCGCTACTAGTGACGACGATAGTATCAAGTACCACATTAGGAGTGGTTTGAGCATCTACATCATCTGCCTGTGCCCATGCCGATTGACTCGTTGTTAATACGATGACAGAAGTAGATAGACAGGTTGAGCATAGTGTCTTTAAAGAGAGGGATTTAGTCGATACCAATCTAGAAGGTATAGA
Organism: Psychrobacter sp. C 20.9; assembly: GCF_001921765.1. Lineage (NCBI taxonomy): Bacteria > Pseudomonadati > Pseudomonadota > Gammaproteobacteria > Moraxellales > Moraxellaceae > Psychrobacter > Psychrobacter sp. C 20.9. The sequence goes on from NZ_MRYC01000031.1 coordinate 9,559, forward strand.
TGCTAATCGTAGAGAAGAACCAGATACATTCGAAAGATTAAATAACGCAGCAGATAAGCGAGACAGTTGCATGAATATTTCCAGCATGTAATTTAAATCGTTATTATATTGATAATAATTTTCATTATCAATATTATTGCGGAACTAATGCTAAATATATTTTCAGGTTAAAATTTTAAATGTATTATTTATATTGCCAATAGTGGTCTTGCCTGCTCAACTTCTTGTTTTGAAATGTAGGGCGTGTTGAACATTCGACCATGGCACTGACAGCGACTATTTTTTAGGCGATTCGATGTTAAAAATAATAAGTTTAGTCACTCTAAGCGCTTATTTTTAACGATGAAGCGGCAAAAAAGAGTCCTGTCCC
>NZ_MRYC01000032.1:0-4998 GCF_001921765.1 Psychrobacter sp. C 20.9
CTGCTTTAAATCGCTTTATGATTATGTTTGATGACCGTATCAGCAAGCATTTAATCTAAACGGCAGTTACACAGAATCTGGGATGGGCTCTTTTTTTAGCCAATACACAGACAGGCAAAAAGCGTACAAGCTAGCAACGCATCTATTACGAACCCACTTCATAATTAACGTAAGCTAATGTTTATATAAAAATTTTTTATATGAGAAGTAGAGTACGTCCAAAATCCATATCATTACTATGTTGACGTGTTGAATATGCAACGCACTTAGATATCTCATTACTATTATTCAAACGCATATTTTAAGGATAACATTATGAATACGGCTAATTTAAAGTTATTAACCATCGCTGGCATTACGGCAAGCTCATTGATTTGCCTGCCTGCTATGGCAAAAGACAATCATGGTAATGGGCACGGTCATGGCAAAAGTAACTCAGCTCACATTAGTAAAGATTACAACCATAACAGTTATCAAAATAACGGTAATGCCCACCCTAATATTAATGCGTATCGCAATGCTAGCCCTAACGCCTCATTCAAGCGTGACCTTGATAAATACGGTTATAGAGTAGTCGGCAAGATTGATAGAAGGGATTACGATCGTTCTGTTATTTTAGACCGTTATGATGACCGTTACGAGCGTATCCGTACGCCAGACAATAAGATTGTGACAGTGATTAACAACACGTTGGAAATTATTGATGTTTTAAGTAGATAAGTATAAAGCTTGATTTTTGTTCATTTGCTAATTTGATAATAAAAAAAGATGCCACTAGGGTATCTTTTCTGAAATGATATTAATAATAATATCTATATTTTATTACCAATAATGGCAGGCAAAGGAATGACAGCCTCTAATTTGTAGTTATTACTTCTGTGACCTGACCAGTACTTACGAGCCATTTCATACGCACCAATAACAGAGCCACCTAAGTAAAGCAATCTTTGATCTGCTATAAAAGCATTCTCGCTTTCTACCTCGAATATAGAATGCTTGTCACCTAAAGAAGAATTAAACTCTCTTGCATCACTTAAATTACACCATGCAAACATCGACTGCATACGAGAAGGAAGTTGAGGGAACTCACTTTGACGGATGAGCTCAAATATTGCTTCAATCATTGGCTGTGTATATGTTATTGGTAATGGACTTCTTGTTCCTTCCTGAAAAAGAACAATTCCATACTTTATCAAATACTGAATTCCATGTTCAGATAAACCTTCAGAGTAAAGCTGATCTATTCTAGTAATGACATCTCTTTCGCTATAAATATCTTGAACAGTCCATATTTCATAGTCAGTATAGTTTTTTTGGAGTGAAAAAACCATATCTTGATTTATATTATTAGAACGATCAACTGTATAAAACCGTGGCAAAATCAAACCCTTTTATTTTTATGCGAGTACATCACCAATGACACAGTTATCAGGTAGCGTAACGACCGTTAGCTGAGTTTTTGGATCGCCTGATGACAAAATCATGCCCTCAGAGATGCCAAATTTCATCTTGCGCGGGGCAAGGTTGGTCACGCAAATGACTTTCTTACCCGTCAGTTGCTCAGGCTCATAGAACTTACGAATGCCGCTAAACACGTTGCGTGGCTTTTCTTCGCCGACATCTAGTGTGAACTGTAGCAGCTTGTCCGCGCCTTCTACGTGATTGCACTCAAGCACTTTAGCGACTTTCATCTCAACCTTAGCAAAGTCTTCAATACCAATATAATCCGTTTGCTCGGCATCAGTATTAGCGTCTATTGCAGGTGATTTGTCTTTTGCGGCAGGCTTGTTATTTTCGGTCACAGCAGGCGTATCAGCTTGAACTAATGATGCTTTAGAATCTTCTACCATAGCTTCAATATCTTTTTCTTCGATACGTTGCATCAGTGGCTTGAATTTATTGATTTTATGGCCTAATAACCACCCATTACGACTGGCAAAGCTTAAATCGTCAATGTTCAAAAACTCTTTCGCATTTGCTGTCAGCTCAGGCAATACTGGTGCCAGATAGACCATCAACTGACGGAAGATGTTGATAGCGACCGAGCAGACGTCTTGAACTTCTTGCTCAGTGCCTTCCAATTTCGCGAGCGACCATGGCTTTTTGGCATCAATATATTCGTTGGCTTTATCCGCGCACTGCATGATGAGGCGCATAGCGCGTGAAAATTCACGATTTTCGTAAGCAGCAGCAATCTCATCGCCCGTTTTGGTAATGTCTTCTAATAGGCGCGGTTCAGCGCAAGTGTCAGACAGTATACCGTCGTACTTTTTAACCAAGAATCCTGCACTACGACTAGCGATATTGACCACTTTGCCGACCAAGTCAGAGTTGACCTTTTGCATAAAGTCTTCTAAATCAAGGTTGATATCTTCGACTTTGTCAGACAGTTTGCTGGCGAAGTAATAACGTAAGTATTCAGGGTGCAAATGCTCAGCATAAGTCTCGGCCTTGATGAAAGTGCCGCGTGACTTACTCATTTTTTCGCCATTGACCATCAAGAAGCCATGGGCAAAGACGCCCGTTGGCGTGCGGAATTCACTACCGGCTAGCATGGCAGGCCAAAACAGTGCATGGAAATACACGATGTCTTTACCGATGAAGTGATAAACTTCAGTTTTGTGCTCGTTTTCTTGTGCCCAGTAGCGGTCAAAATCAAGCGCTTGCTCTGTTCCCGCACGCTTATCACATAGGTTTTTAAAGCTTGCCATGTAGCCCACTGGCGCATCAAGCCAGACATAAAAATATTTGTCTGGCTCATCGCTTGGGGTATCTGGAATCTGAAAACCGAAATAGGGCGCATCGCGCGAGATATCCCAGCTGGCAAGTCCTGCCTCAAACCATTCTTGCAATTTATTAGCCACTGAGGTTTGCAAGCGATTGTCACTGCGCGTCCAGTCCTGTAAGAACTGCTCAAACTCTGGCAAATCAAAGAAATAATGCTTAGAAGTTTTAAGCACAGGCGTTGCATCAGACAATGTCGAATGCGGGTCTTTTAGATCTGTTGCATCATAAGTGGTACCGCATACTTCGCAGTTATCACCATATTGATCTGGTGAGTCACACTCAGGGCAAGTGCCTTTGACAAAACGATCGGCTAAAAACAATTGCTTTTCAGGATCAAATAGCTGCTCGACATCTTTTGTACTGATATGACCAGCCTCATTTAGACGACGATAAATCAGCTCAGAGAACTGTTTGTTTTCTTCTGAATGAGTGCTGTGATAATTATCAAAATTGATCAGGAACTTTGAAAAATCCGCTTCGTGTGAGGCTTTGACTGAGGCAATTTGCTCCTCTGGCGTGACGCCATTGGCTTCTGCTTTTAGCATGATGGCCGTACCGTGTGCATCATCCGCGCAGACATAGGTGACCTGATGGCCTTGCGCTTTCATCGCACGTACCCAAATGTCGGTCTGAATATATTCTACAAGATGCCCCAAATGGATGTAGCCATTGGCGTAGGGCAGCGCACTGGTTACTAAAATCTCACGCACAAAATCACCTATATTTTTATATAAACGGGTTAGTTATCGAACATCTTAAGCGGCTCATCGCTCATCGATGCGACATCGTTAATGCTAAAAACTTCTAAAAATAATAAAAAATCAAAAAGTGTGCCTATGATACCGTAATTCAGATAATTTTGTGATATTCCTTGGTAATTACTTCTCATCTGGCAAGCATTTATTAGCCATGAACGATAGGTTCACACCGCATGTTGATGGTCATAAACCAGCCATAAAAAACCCATCTGGGAATTGAGTTTTTAGACTACTGAAATCTATCGATGGGAAAACCACATAGGTCAATATAGCGTTCAAGCCAATGACCAATATCAGCGGAATCATGGCAACGGTGAATGAAGTGTGATGAGTGTTTAATATCTCAGCTTTTTTTGCAGCCGCTCCAACGCCGCCTACATCCTCTTCATCATGCTGACCATAACCTTCCCCCCGCTGCATTTGCTTTCCTCGCACGTGACTGAAGCCACAACCAACCACAGATAAACATGATCGTACCGCCAATGATACCCAAAATAGGCGTGGCAAATACGTTGGTGTTGTAGTAAGGAATTGGAATAGCGTTTTGGATGGCTGGCGTGCCTGGCAGTGCAGTCATTGTAAATGTAAATGACCCTAGGGCATTCGCTGCTGGAATCAAACGTTTTGGAATATCGGCTGCTCTGAACAAGTCCTTGGCGATTGGATAAATAGCAAAAGCCACAACGAACAACGAGACGCCGCCATAGGTCAAAATAGCACAGACCAAAATCACCGCAAGAATGGCCTTGCTGGCACCGAGCTTTTCGACGACGGTATTGGCAATGGCAGTTGCCGCACCGGAGTCTGCCATCAAACGCCCAAACAGTGCCCCTAGCAAGAATATAGGGAAGAATTTGAGTAAGAACCCACTTAACGCGCCCATAAAGACATCGGTATAAGCGGGGATGGTGTTTAAAAAATCACCTGATAGTAAGACTGCTAGCGTCGCCATAATCGGTGCTAAGATCAGCACAGAATAACCGCGATAAGCAAAAAACATGAGTAATAATAGGGTAATGACAATCGCAAATTTACTAAACATGATAGCCCTCCTTGGCAAAATTAAGACAGCGTGTATGTCGCGCTTATCGATGTAGGTCAATAAAATTAATCAAAAAACCTTATTTATTGTATTTTATTAAACATAAATCCAGTTGAGATATTACTGAAGGATAAGGAATACTTTGTTGACTCGCGTCCTCTTGGGGTTATTTTCTAATCACTAAGCAACTAGGCGCTACGAAAATAATATGTTAAGTTAGCATAAGTATTTTATACATGATATATCGATATAATATGTATTGATTTAAATTTAAAACAGTCAATGCGCTATTGATTGGCACAATAAATAAATCATGATAGATAATGGACGTTAATTGTAATGATGCGAAATTGATGGCAAAAGTGCGAAATTGATGGCAAGCTATAACATAGCTATGAAAATAGGAAAACA
>NZ_MRYC01000033.1:0-3471 GCF_001921765.1 Psychrobacter sp. C 20.9
TAACCTAACTGAATCAAGGTTAACGGTGATATCGAAATGTTCTGTCTGTTTCTATAGCCTGAGCTATACAAGATAGATTAATTAGACTTGTATACAAACCACTTGGGTGTTGTATGGTCAAGCCAAACGAGCAATTAGTACAGGTTAGCTACACACATCGCTGTGCTTCCACACCCTGCCTATCAACGTCCTAGTCTTGAACGGCTCTTTAGGGAAATCTAATCTTGAGGTGGGCTTCCCGCTTAGATGCTTTCAGCGGTTATCCCATCCGAACGTAGCTACCGGGCAATGCCATTGGCATGACAACCCGAACACCAGTGGTTCGTCCACTCTGGTCCTCTCGTACTAGGAGCAGATCCTCTCAAATTTCCAACGCCCACGGTAGATAGGGACCGAACTGTCTCACGACGTTCTAAACCCAGCTCGCGTACCTCTTTAAATGGCGAACAGCCATACCCTTAGGACCTGCTTCAGCCCTAGGATGAGATGAGCCGACATCGAGGTGCCAAACACCGCCGTCGATATGAACTCTTGGGCGGTATCAGCCTGTTATCCCCAGAGTACCTTTTATCCGTTGAGCGATGGCCCTTCCATACAGAACCACCGGATCACTAAGACCTACTTTCGTACCTGCTCGACTTGTGGGTCTCGCAGTTAAGCGCGCTTTTGCCTTTATACTCTTCGACCGATTTCCGACCGGTCTGAGCGCACCTTCGTACTCCTCCGTTACTCTTTAGGAGGAGACCGCCCCAGTCAAACTACCCACCATACATTGTCCTCGGTATTGTGATACCTGAGTTAGAACCCCAACATGACCAGGGTGGTATTTCAAGATTGGCTCCACCAAGACTAGCGTCTCGGTTTCAAAGCCTCCCACCTATCCTGCACAAGTCAGGTCAAAGTTCAATGTAAAGCTGTAGTAAAGGTTCACGGGGTCTTTCCGTCTAGCCGCGGGTACACAGCATCTTCACTGCGATTTCGATTTCACTGAGTCTCTGCTGGAGACAGCGCTGCCATCATTATGTCATTCGTGCAGGTCGGAACTTACCCGACAAGGAATTTCGCTACCTTAGGACCGTTATAGTTACGGCCGCCGTTTACTGGGGCTTCGATCAAGAGCTTCGCTTACGCTAACCCCATCAATTAACCTTCCAGCACCGGGCAGACATCACACCCTATACGTCCACTTTCGTGTTTGCAGAGTGCTGTGTTTTTAATAAACAGTTGCAGCAGCCTGGTATCTGCGACTGCCAGCAGCTCAAGGAGCAAGTCCTATCACCACCAACAGCGTACCTTCTCCCGAAGTTACGGTACCATTTTGCCTAGTTCCTTCAGCAGAGTTCTCTCAAGCGCCTTGGTATTCTCTACCTGATCACCTGTGTCGGTTTAGGGTACGATTCGTTTATAACTATTGCTTAGAAGCTTTTCCTGGAAGCATGGTATTTGCCACTTCGTCTTACAAGTAAGACTTGCTATCAGATCTCGGTATAGAATAGCCCGGATTTACCTAAGCTATAAACCTACATCCTTTCACCTGGACAACCAACGCCAGGCTGACATAACCTTCTCCGTCCCTCCATCGCATTATAAACAAGTATCGGAATATTAACCGATTTCCCATCGACTACGCCTTTCGGCCTCGCCTTAGGGGTCGACTCACCCAGCCCCGATTAACGTTGGACTGGAACCCTTGATCTTCCGGCGTGGATGCTTTTCACACCCATTATCGTTACTCACGTCAGCATTCGCTCTTGTGATACCTCCAGCATGCTTTACAACACACCTTCACAGGCTTACACAACGCTCCCCTACCACTTGAAAACAAATTCAAATCCGCAGCTTCGGCTCCTAGTTTGAGCCCCGTTACATCTTCCGCGCGGGCCGACTCGACTAGTGAGCTATTACGCTTTCTTTAAAGGATGGCTGCTTCTAAGCCAACCTCCTAGCTGTCTATGCCTTCCCACCTCGTTTCCCACTTAACTAGGAATTTGGGGCCTTAGCTGGCGGTCTGGGTTGTTTCCCTCTCCACGATGGACGTTAGCACCCACCGTGTGTCTCCCGGATATCACTCATCGGTATTCGGAGTTTGCATCGGTTTGGTAAGTCGGTATGACCCCCTAGCCGAAACAGTGCTCTACCCCCAATGGTGTTCGTCCGAGGCGCTACCTAAATAGCTTTCGGGGAGAACCAGCTATCACCGAGTTTGATTAGCCTTTCACCCCTATCCACAAGTCATCCCCTGGCTTTTCAACGACAGTGGGTTCGGTCCTCCGGTGCCTGTTACGGCACTTTCAACCTGCTCATGGATAGATCACTCGGTTTCGGGTCTATACCCTGCAACTAGCCGCCCTATTAAGACTCGGTTTCCCTACGGCTCCCCTAAACGGTTAACCTTGCTACAGAATATAAGTCGCTGACCCATTATACAAAAGGTACGCGGTCACCCAACAAGTGGGCTCCCACTGCTTGTACGCACACGGTTTCAGGTTCTATTTCACTCCCCTCACAGGGGTTCTTTTCGCCTTTCCCTCACGGTACTGGTTCACTATCGGTCAGTCAGGAGTATTTAGCCTTGGAGGATGGTCCCCCCATCTTCAAACAGGATTTCTCGTGCCCCGCTCTACTTAATATGTTAACGCTAATGTTTCGAATACAGGACTATCACCTACTACGGTCAGCTTTCCCACGCTGTTCTTCTACATTAGCATTAATCGGCTTCTCCCCGTTCGCTCGCCGCTACTAGGGGAATCTCAATTGATGTCTATTCCTAAGGGTACTGAGATGTTTCACTTCCCCTCGTTTGCCTCTTATATAAATATAAGATAGCTAGCTTATGCTAGCTGGGTTTCCCCATTCAGAAATCTCCGGATCACAGGATATTGCCGCCTCCCCGAAGCTTATCGCAGGCTGTCACGTCTTTCATCGCCTCTGACTGCCAAGGCATCCACCATGTGCGCTTCATTACTTGACCATACAACCCCAAGTAGTCTTTCGACTTCTAAGTGTCATACAATCTAATTATGATAACGATATCACCTATGTTTATACGCTTGATTCAGTTCTCTTTACTTTTTTAATAACTCACCCCTGGGATAACAAACAATGTCGTTAAGAGGTGAGTTATTAAGGTTAAGATGTGCGCGTGAACACGCTCATCCTAACCCAGACTCATATCTATGTTTTTAAATAGTTCCTATGCTCTCGTCGAGTCATAAGTTTCCGTATAAAACAGAAAGAAGTAATCTTGTTCAAATCACTTGTTTCTATTTGATACCTATTTTATTTAGCACGCTAAGCTTAACCGTATGTAGTGGTGGAGCCAAACGGAGTCGAACCGTTGACCTCCTGCGTGCAAGGCAGGCGCTCTACCAACTGAGCTATGGCCCCATTATAAAATGGTGGGTCTAAGTGGACTCGAACCACTGACCCCCGCGTTATCAACACGGTGCTCTAACCAGCTGAGCTACAGAC
>NZ_MRYC01000034.1:0-1975 GCF_001921765.1 Psychrobacter sp. C 20.9
CTGCTTTAAATCGCTTTATGATTATGTTTGATGACCGTATCAGCAAGCATTTAATCTAAACGGCAGTTACACAGAATTCGGGATGGTCTCTTGTTACTACATAAGTGTTTTTATTAACCTATTATATTTTATATTGATCGACATTAAGTACCTCGCCTTTCCTAACTTTGCATCTAAGTTCAGATGGTTCAAAACTCGTAGTTTGCATAAAGTGTATGAGAAAAACAACCCAAGCATCTTGATAAACATAATCAGTATGTGGCTCATCATAGAGACAAAATTCTGCCCGTGTATCAAAAGGATCTTCTGAACCGTTATTAGGTCTAATAGCAAATAATTTATATAAGGTCGTATGCAAATTTTGCGTTATAGACTTACCATTCAGTCCTAAATTAACTTTTTTGACTACTTCTGATGGTTTCAATCTACCAACATTTGCAGCTTCTACTTTTATAGTTTTATCTTTTATAATTACGTTGAGCTTTTCGTATGCAGCTATATCTTCATCATTAAGAGAATCCCATTTTACAAACTCTATAGCCGCATCAGCCCTGTTAGTATTAGAAATTTTAGGAATCTGTACAAGTTTTATACTATACTCTATAGAGTTATACGTATTATCATTCAGCCTATTTCTATACTTCTGAATAAAAGTTATTATTTCAGATAAGTCTTTTGATAGTGCAGATTTATTAGCCTTTTCTTGTTGCTGTGAACGTATTTGAGAGAATTGAAGGCTATACACTAAAGCTTCGTTAATTGAGTAATTACTACCAAAAAATTCAATCAATTGACTTTCATAGTTAAACAATAAAGATTGACACTCACCAAATATTAAAGTATCTATCTCTCTCTTTTCTATGTGACGGTGTTCGATCTTATTTCTAAGCTTAATAAAGAAATCTAGATTAGATTCTACACCAGAAGTAAGCTTGCCATACTTTCTAATGTATGTAGTCAACTCCCATGCTTTTCTTTCACCATCTATTGTATCGTAGCGACCATTCTTTTTTTATAATAGTATTTATCACCTATAGTTGAATTGAAATAAGCATGAAATAATCTAGTCCATGCCATTATCATCATAGTGATAAATCCTTCACTACGGAATGTAGTTCTTGGTTTATTATATATTTCAACCCCTAAAAGAGCTGAGTCAATTGAAACATCAAGAATGGACTTAGTCTTTCCTTTACGTAATTTCAATCTAACTCCCTGATTTATATACGGTTTTATTTTTTCAAATATAGAACCAAAATCAATAATATAGCGACAAGTGCCTCATCATACAATTTTCTCTAATTATTGATAATTCAATATTTATAGAGAACCGAAATCAGCACTTTTAATAAACTTTAAGCTTATAGCCCTTAAGTTGAAATGAAAAAACCCTCTAACAATCAAGTTAAGGGGCTTTCAGAAATAAGGAGCTAATAACGACCTACTCTCGCACGACAGGGTTCAAACTATCATTAGCGCCAAGATACTTTAATTCTTACACCCATTTTTGTTACAGGTGATTCTTTGTGAACTACTAACCCAATGATCAGGATGTAGCTTAGTGTCAGAACCGCAACCAGTACGTCCGCCTTTAGTTCCGCTATGTACTTCGTTAGTAGGTGTATGTTTGACTGCCATTGCACTTCTCCATTTAAAGTAAAAAGAACAGTTATGTATAATAACTGAACTTAAGTATAGCCCAAAAAACTCTACGAAGTACAACCGAATTTTATTTCCTAAACTACATTCACATGAGTAAGTATCATTAATTTAGCAAAATAAAGCATAAAAAAGCCCCCTTAACAATTAAGTTAAGGGGGCTAATCAGGGATAGAGAGCTGACGATGACCTACTCTCACATGGGCGAACCACACTACCATTGGCGCAACGATGTTTCACTTCTGAGTTCGGGAAGGGATCAGGTGGGGCCATCGCGCTATTGTCGTCAGCAAAGGGGGTTAGATATGAGTCTGTT
>NZ_MRYC01000035.1:0-1973 GCF_001921765.1 Psychrobacter sp. C 20.9
AATACCCTATATATCGATGACTGGACGACAGTGATTGAGACTATTTAAAAGCATAACTAAAGAACAACTTGTGTGGATTTTTGCTGATTCAGAATGCTAAAAAATAAAGTTGGTCGACTATCTTTTCGGTAGAACACTAACTATAAAAATTATCATTTAAGACAGCAGAAAAACTCAAAGTTAATTCATTACGAACATAATTACGAGCGATTTTGCCAGATTAGATGAGCCAAGATTAGAAGTCGTCTTACTATTTATAGTGAAGACTTCAAGCAAGATTAAACTGAAGAGTTTGATCATGGCTCAGATTGAACGCTGGCGGCAGGCTTAACACATGCAAGTCGAGCGGTAACATTTCTAGCTTGCTAGAAGATGACGAGCGGCGGACGGGTGAGTAATACTTAGGAATCTACCTAGTAGTGGGGGATAGCACGGGGAAACTCGTATTAATACCGCATACGTCCTACGGGAGAAAGGGGGCAACTTGTTGCTCTCGCTATTAGATGAGCCTAAGTCGGATTAGCTAGATGGTGGGGTAAAGGCCTACCATGGCGACGATCTGTAGCTGGTCTGAGAGGATGATCAGCCACACCGGGACTGAGACACGGCCCGGACTCCTACGGGAGGCAGCAGTGGGGAATATTGGACAATGGGGGAAACCCTGATCCAGCCATGCCGCGTGTGTGAAGAAGGCCTTTTGGTTGTAAAGCACTTTAAGCAGTGAAGAAGACCTAACGGTTAATACCCGTTAGCGATGACATTAGCTGCAGAATAAGCACCGGCTAACTCTGTGCCAGCAGCCGCGGTAATACAGAGGGTGCAAGCGTTAATCGGAATTACTGGGCGTAAAGCGAGCGTAGGTGGCTTGATAAGTCAGATGTGAAATCCCCGGGCTTAACCTGGGAACTGCATCTGAAACTGTTAGGCTAGAGTAGGTGAGAGGGAAGTAGAATTTCAGGTGTAGCGGTGAAATGCGTAGAGATCTGAAGGAATACCGATGGCGAAGGCAGCTTCCTGGCATCATACTGACACTGAGGCTCGAAAGCGTGGGTAGCAAACAGGATTAGATACCCTGGTAGTCCACGCCGTAAACGATGTCTACTAGTCGTTGGGTCCCTTGAGGACTTAGTGACGCAGCTAACGCAATAAGTAGACCGCCTGGGGAGTACGGCCGCAAGGTTAAAACTCAAATGAATTGACGGGGGCCCGCACAAGCGGTGGAGCATGTGGTTTAATTCGATGCAACGCGAAGAACCTTACCTGGTCTTGACATACACAGAATCTTGTAGAGATACGAGAGTGCCTTCGGGAATTGTGATACAGGTGCTGCATGGCTGTCGTCAGCTCGTGTCGTGAGATGTTGGGTTAAGTCCCGCAACGAGCGCAACCCTTGTCCTTAGTTACCAGCGGGTTAAGCCGGGAACTCTAAGGATACTGCCAGTGACAAACTGGAGGAAGGCGGGGACGACGTCAAGTCATCATGGCCCTTACGACCAGGGCTACACACGTGCTACAATGGTAGGTACAGAGGGCAGCTACACAGCGATGTGATGCGAATCTCAAAAAGCCTATCGTAGTCCAGATTGGAGTCTGCAACTCGACTCCATGAAGTAGGAATCGCTAGTAATCGCGGATCAGAATGCCGCGGTGAATACGTTCCCGGGCCTTGTACACACCGCCCGTCACACCATGGGAGTTGATTGCACCAGAAGTGGATAGCTTAACCGTAAGGGGAGCGTTCACCACGGTGTGGTTGATGACTGGGGTGAAGTCGTAACAAGGTAGCCGTAGGGGAACCTGCGGCTGGATCACCTCCTTATAGACGGCATTCGCTCAGCAAGAATTCACAACAAGTTGTTCTTTAGTTTAAGCTTACGTTTTAACAAACGTATTAGGGTCTGTAGCTCAGCTGGTTAGAGCACCGTGTTGATAACGCGGGGGTCAGTGGTTCGAGTCCACTTAGACCCACCATT
>NZ_MRYC01000036.1:0-1373 GCF_001921765.1 Psychrobacter sp. C 20.9
GTCATGCCACCAAAACCGCTCACCCAGATCAGCGCCCAGCTCGCCTTTATTATCTCAGCCATCGTCATCGCCATCATGGGTATTACCATGATCGGCTTTGGCTGGGTACCGCACCTGTCTCTTATTCTTGCTATCTGCGTATTGCTGGCTATCGGTATGACCAAAGGACTCAGCTTTAACGACATGCAAGCACAAATGGCCTCAGGCGTTATGCGCGGTATCGGTGCCATCTATTTGTTCTTCTTTATTGGCCTCATGGTCGCCGCCCTCATGATGTCAGGGGCCATACCCACCTTGATGTACTTTGGTTTTCAGCTCATCTCTCCTGAGTACTACTATATCTCCGCCTTTATCTTGACGTCCATTATTGGTATTGCCTTGGGTAGTAGCTTGACCACCGCTGCCACACTGGGAGTGGCCTTTATTGGCATGAGTAATGCCTTTGATGCCAATGTGGCGATAGCGGCTGGGGCGGTGGTATCAGGTGCGTTCTTTGGTGATAAGATGTCGCCCTTGTCGGATACCTGTACCATTGCCTCCTCTGTGGTGGGTATTGATCTGTTTGAGCACATTCGCAACATGATGTATACGACAGTACCTGCGTGGATACTTACGGTGATCTTGTTCTGGATATTCTCAGGACAGACGGTCAGTGCTGATCTGAGTCAAGTGACCATACTACAAGGACAGCTAATAGAGAGTGGTCTGGTGCATGGGTATTCGGTATTACCCTTTGTGATATTGGTAGGATTGGCATTGTTTCGGGTCAATGCGATTTATACGATTATCTGTACGATTGCCGCAGCACTGATCATTACTTATATGCACAGTTCACCAAGCTTTAGTCAATTGGGTGGTTATCTGTTTGCCGGCTACGCCCCTGCTGAGTCATTAGAGCTGGGGGAAGTAGGCGGTATGCTGTCGCGCGGCGGTGTACAGAGTATGTTCTTTACCCAAGCGATTGTGATACTGGCATTGAGTTTGGGTGGTCTATTAACGGCATTAGGAATACTGCCAGCACTACTGTCTGGTATTAAAGATACGCTTACGACATCAGGACGGGCGATCTTTGCGGCAGCGATGTCGGCACTGAGCATTAATGTGCTGATCGGTGAGCAGTATTTGAGTATTTTATTATCCGGTACGGCATTTCGGTCAACGTTTGAGCGTTTGCACCTGCATCCAAAGAATTTGTCTCGGACGATTGAGGATGCAGGAACGGTGATCAATCCATTAGTGCCATGGAGTGTGTGCGGGGTGTTTATCAGTCAGGCGTTAGGGGTGCCGGTATTAGAGTATTTGCCGTATGCGTTCTTCTGTTATTTGTCATTGCTATTAACACTGCTGTTTGGCTTTACGGGGCTGACGATTAG
>NZ_MRYC01000037.1:0-1280 GCF_001921765.1 Psychrobacter sp. C 20.9
AAAAAAAGCCACCCTACTTAGGATGGCTTTTTTATGACTAATTCATAATCTCATTACTGAGACTTAAGTCTTAGTTCAATACGTTAGCAACAACACCAGCGCCTACAGTACGGCCACCTTCACGAATAGCGAAGCGTAGACCTTTGTCCATAGCGATTGGGTGGATAAGCTCTACGCCCATCTCAACGTTATCACCAGGCATGACCATTTCAGTACCGTCTTGTAATTGGATTGCGCCAGTTACGTCAGTGGTACGGAAGTAGAACTGTGGACGATAGCCGTTTAGGAATGGTGTGTGACGACCACCCTCTTCTTTTGACAGTACGTATACTTCGGCGTCAAATTTGGTGTGAGGCGTGATTGAACCTGGCTTCGCTAGTACTTGGCCACGTTGTACATCTTCACGCTTAGTACCACGTAGTAGTACGCCACAGTTTTCGCCTGCACGACCTTCGTCAAGCAGTTTACGGAACATCTCTACACCAGTACAGGTGGTTTTTTGAGTGTCACGGATACCAACGATTTCGATTTCGTCACCAACTTTTACGATACCAGATTCAACACGGCCGGTTACTACGGTACCACGACCTGAGATTGAGAATACGTCTTCGATTGGCATTAGGAATGCTTTGTCAACGTCACGCTCTGGCTCTGGGATGTAGGTGTCTAGTACGCTTAGTAGTTCTACAACGGCTGGTTGGCCGTATTTTTCTTGTGAGCCTTTTAGGGCTTCAGTAGCAGAACCGTGGATGATTGGGGTGTCATCACCTGGGAAGTCATAGTCGTTCAATAGTTCACGAACTTCCATTTCTACTAGTTCTAGTAGTTCTTCGTCATCTACCATGTCACATTTGTTCATGAATACGATGATGTATGGTACGCCAACCTGACGTGACAACAAGATGTGTTCACGAGTCTGTGGCATTGGGCCGTCAGTTGCTGATACAACTAAGATTGCGCCGTCCATCTGGGCGGCACCTGTGATCATGTTTTTAACATAATCGGCGTGACCTGGGCAATCTACGTGTGCGTAGTGACGTGTGTCTGTGTCATATTCTACGTGTGAGGTGTTGATGGTGATACCACGTGCTTTTTCTTCTGGTGCTGAGTCAATAGACGCGTAGTCTTTTGCTTCGCCACCAGAGGTGATTGCAGCTACGGTTGCGATTGCAGCGGTAAGGGTGGTTTTACCATGGTCAACGTGTCCGATGGTACCGACGTTGACGTGTGGCTTGCTACGTTCAAACTTGGCCTTTGCCATGGGTATTTCCTCTTTTTTT
>NZ_MRYC01000038.1:0-1046 GCF_001921765.1 Psychrobacter sp. C 20.9
CTATGAATAAAACAACTTTTAAAATATCGAAGATGGACTGCCCTTCGGAGGAAAACCTAATCCGAATGAAATTAGAGGGCCACTCGAATATTGAACATCTTGAGTTCGACATTCCTAACCGTCAATTAACTGTGTTTCATCATGACAATATAGAAGGGATAGAGACTGCTATTCATGACCTAAAATTAGGAGACACCCTACTCTCGACCGAAACCATTGACCCCTCTGATCCCAACAATAATTTTAAAATTGATGCTGATTCTAGTCACAAAAAAGATGCTGAGCAAAGAAAGCTACTATGGATAGTGCTGGTCATTAACTTTGCTTTCTTTATTATTGAAATGAGCACGGGACTGATTTCTCGTTCGATGGGGTTGGTCGCCGACAGCTTAGATATGTTAGCAGATAGCTTCGTGTACGGAATTAGCTTATTTGCGGTCGGTGGAACGGTCATTAAGAAAAAACGGATTGCTAGAATTGCCGGATATTTTCAAATTACGCTAGCGATTCTTGGTTTTTTAGAAGTACTAAGACGTTTCTTTGGCAATGAGCAGTTACCTGACTTTTCTACCATGATAGTCATATCGATTCTTGCGCTAATTGCAAACTCGATTTGCCTCTATTTACTACAAAAATCGAAAAGCAAAAAAGAAGAAGCCCATATGCAAGCCAGTATGATTTTCACTTCAAACGATGTGATTATCAATTTAGGGGTAATTGTTGCAGGGATTTTGGTTAATTGGTTACACTCTAGTACGCCTGATTTGATTATTGGTAGCATCGTATTTGCTTTAGTTATTCAGGGCGCCTTTAGAATATTGAAGTTGAGTAAGTAGCCAAGCCTAATAACTGAAGCAAATAGCTCAAGTAAGTAGCTTAATTAAACCGCTAAGTGTAAAGTAACTGGGTTTGAAGCAAATAAACATCATAAGGATATGAGACCTCAAGCAATGATTGAACAAACTTTAAATCTAGTCACCACCAAAGACCATCAGCAAGTTGCCGTTTGGCGAATAATAGATGATGAAGTCTTTGATAAGAATCTG
>NZ_MRYC01000039.1:0-920 GCF_001921765.1 Psychrobacter sp. C 20.9
TATAGTCAGTTCAAAATAAAATTGTTATGGTTAGGACAAATATCATAAAACAATTTGGATAAGTCGTTTTCCATCCAGCCTTGGCGTAGAAACTTCACTTGTGCCCATTTCTTTTCGATGGGGTTCAAGTCTGGGCTGTACGGCGGCAGCCATAATATACGATGACCATGTCTGTTCAGTAGTTTTTGGATACGTCTGCTTTTATGAAATCTGGCGTTATCCATGACAATCACACATTTGGTTTTAAGACTTGGGATGAGGGTTTGTTTGCACCAGCCGTAGAATATGCTGCTGTTGATGTTGTACTTAAAGTAATCTAGGGCAAACAGCATCTTCTCATAAAGAGCAGCAATGACATTGGTTCGCTTTTTACCTTGCCAGTTGTAGCGATCGATACATGGCTTACCAATAGGCGCGTAACCATGAGAACGAATGGTTTCAGCTTCAAAGCCACTCTCATCCATATAGACAATGGGATAGCCTTGCTGTTTAAAGTTATCAAGCTTACTCTGATACACCGCTCTTTTTATCAGACAGGCTTTTGGATGTTCTAAGGTCTTTTTTTTGACTGATGCCTAGGCGTTTTAAGGCATGATAAATGCCTGTTTTACTACAGTTTAAACGACGTGCTCGCTCATACTGGTAATCATCAGGATGCTCTTTGACATCATTAAGTAGCACGTCATCTGGTATTTTATAGGGCTTGGTTTGCCTGGTTGTTTTACTATGAACACGCCGCTTCCAGTTCTGTATGGTGGTTGGGCTCAGATTATAAAACTCAGCCGCCTCGGCAAAGGTCATACCCTCGTCTATACTTTTAAGAAATTGTTTGCGAAAATCTAGGGAGTAAGTCATGGTCTTTATAATAACAATTAAGTTTGATAATTAGTTTATAACACTTTTAAGTGGGATTGGCTATA